>NZ_JAVREN010000001.1:0-263478 GCF_031845405.1 Streptomyces boetiae | reverse complement strand
CCGCCGCCCCCCACCCCGACCCCCCAGAGGGCCTGGCGTCGCGGGGAGGAGCTTCTACCATGGGCGGGGACGCGGAGCGTGGTGCGACGTGCGGTGAGGGAGAACGGGCGGGGGAGGGCGGCGGATGCGGAAGGTGTTGCTGGCCGCGGGCATCGGCGTCGGCGGCCTGGCCTGCTTCATGGCCCTGCTCCTCGTCGGCGTGTACGGCGCCGCCGCCGGCCTGCTCGGCGGCGCGGGGCGACCCGACGGCAGCGGCGGCCGCCTGGCGGCGAACACCGTCCCCCCCGAGTACGCCGCCCTCGTCCAGCGGTGGGGCAACCTCTGCGACACCCTCTCGCCCGCGATCCTGGCCGCCCAGCTCAACCAGGAGAGCGGCTGGCGCGCCGACGCCCAGAGCCACGCCGCCGCCCAGGGCATAGCGCAGTTCATCCCCAGCACCTGGGCCACCCACGGCATCGACGCCAACGGCGACGGCCGCGCCGACGTCTGGGACCCCGAGGACGCCATCCCCTCCGCCGCCTCCTACGACTGCTCCCTGGCGGGCTACGTCGAGGACGTCCCCGGCGACCCGGTGGACAACATGCTCGCCGCCTACAACGCCGGCCCCTACGCCGTCATCCGGTACGGCGGCGTCCCGCCCTACGAGGAGACGCGCAACTACGTCCGCATCATCCGCGCCGCCGAGGCCAGCTTCGCCGCCCCGCCCGAGGACCCCGAGGTCCGCCAGCGGGTCATGGCGCCCATGGAGCAGGCCGCCGGCGCGGTCAACTGGGCGCAGGAGCAGCTCGGCACGCCCTACCGCTGGGGCGGCGACGGCACGCCCGAGGACGGCGGGGAGTTCGACTGCTCGGGCCTGACCCGCGCCGCGTACGCGGCCATGGACGTCCGCATCCCCCGCGTGGCCAACGACCAGTGGACGGCGGGACCGCACCCGGACCGCGACGAACTCCTGCCGGGCGACCTGGTGTTCTTCGCCTGGGACCTGGACGACTCGCGCAGCATCCACCACGTCGGGATCTACGTCGGTGGCGGCTACATGATCAACGCCCCCTACACGGGCGCCGTCGTCCGCTTCGACCCGATCGACAGCCCGGACTACTTCGGAGCCACGCGCCCCGCAGCGGCCTGAGGCGCCCCCGCAGCGGCGTGACAAGTCCCGCACGCACCCTGCGTCCCAAGTGAACGATTCCGCGCCATTGTGCCGAATTGCGTATCCGTTCGATAACAGGGCGGCATGCATTCGATGGAGCGCGGCACCCACGGGGATGTACCTGGCGTTACCTGTACCGGAACAGGGGCCTCTCCTCCCTGCCCACCCCACCCCCGGCGGCAGGGTCCCCCACGCAGAGAAGGGGCCGCGAGCGCACATGGCTGGAACCGACGGTTTCGTCAACCCGGAAGCCGAGCTGGACCTCCTCCACGACCTCAACGGCCTGGCCGACCGCCTGCCCGGCTGGGCCGGCGACGGCGTGGCCCTGGCCGGCCAGGCGGTGCTGCCCGCCCTGCTGGGCGTGCTGATCCTGGCCGCCTGGCTGCGGGTGCGCCGCCGCCCCGACGCGGCCCCGGCCGTGGCGGGCGTGGCCTGGGCCCTCCTCGCCGCGGGGATCGCCTACGCGGTCAACGCCCCGATCCGCGGCTTCGTCGCCCGGCCCCGGCCGTTCGCCGACCACCCCGACCTGCACGTCCTGGGCCCGGCCCCGGGCGGGTACTCCTTCGTCAGCGACCACGCGGGCGTGGCCATGGCGGTTGCGGTGGCGCTGTTCCTGGTGCACCGGGCGCTGGGTGCGGCGGCCTTCGGGCTGGCGTTGCTCGTGGGCCTGTCCCGCGTGATGGCCGGGGCGCACTACCCCTCGGACGTGCTCGGCGGCTTCGCGCTGGGCGCGGCCGTCGCCCTGCTGCTCGCCCCGCCGGCCCAGGCCGCCCTGACGCGGCTGGCCCTGGCCTGCGCCGCCCGCCGCCGCCTGAGCTGGCTGGTCCGGCCCTCCGCCGAGAAGCCGCCCCTGCCGGAGCGCGGCCTCGCCGCCTGAGCGGTCGCGCGAGGTCAACGTCCGTGCCGGGCCCCGGCGTTCGCCTCAGGCGGCGTGGGCGTCCGTGAGGTGGGCGGCGGCCTCGGCGCGGGCCAGTGGCCGGGAGCGCCGCGCCGGTCCGTACCAGCCGCAGGCGCAGCGCGGTGAGACGAAGGGACCGCGCTCGGTCAGCGTGATCCGGTGGGAGGCCGGGGGGTCGTCCGGGGGCGTCGCGTCACCCTGATCATGCACCTCCCCACCGTAACGGCCGTCGCGAGGTCTCGTTAGGCGGTACGAGTTTTCGCCGCATTCGCGGCTTTCCCGGGAGATGCACGAGACGACGGCCACCGGGCGTGGCCGTGGGGGTGTCGGGGACCATGGCGGTGCGGCGGCGCGGCGCGGGCCGCGGGGCGGCGGGCGTGCTGGGGGCGTTGGCCCTGGGCCTCGCGGCCGTCCTGGGCTGCTCCGGATGCAGCGGCACGGGGGCCGCCGCCGAGGACGGGGCCGCGGGCGGCGCGGCCGAGGGCCCCGGGGAGGGCGAGGTCCGCCGGGACGCCCGGGCCCAAGAGGGGCAGGAGGCGCGGGAGGCGGTGCGGCGGGTGGCCGACCGGCTGGCCGGGGCGGGCAGCTCCCAGGCCAGGACCGCGATGCAGATGGCCTCCGGCGGGACCCGCGTCACCCTCCACGGCGAGGGCGGCTTCGACTACGCGGGCCGGGTCGGGGAGCTGCGGGTGACGCTGCCGGAGGGCAGGACGGTGACCGAGGTCTTCACGCCGGGCCGCCTCTACATGAAGAACCGCGGCGCCGGCGTTCCCCCCGAAAAGTGGGTGCAGGTGGAGACGGCCGCCCTGCCGGATGGGAACCTCGTCACGGGCGGCGCGACCGACCCGGTCACCGCGGCGGCGCTGCTGCGCGGGGTGCGCAGCGCGGAGGACTTGGGGCTCGCCGAGGTGGACGGGCGGCGCCTGCGGCACTACCGGGGGGTCACCGACATCGGCGACGCGGCCCGGGCGGCCCCGGACGCGGAGGCGCGGCGGCAGCTGACGGCCGCGCTGGGGGGCTTCACGGAGAGCCGGGTGCCGTTCGACCTCTACGTGGACGCGGAGGGCCTGCCCCGGAAGGTCCGCCACCACTTCAGCTTCGCCGGCGACGACCGCCGCCCGATCGACGTGGCCTCCACGGTGCTCCTGCACGACTTCGGCACGCCGGTGGACGTGACCCTCCCCCAGCCGTCCGACGTCTACGCCGGGGCCGTTGCGTAACGCGGGCGGCTGCCGCCGGGAGGCGGCCCGCGTGCGGCCCTCGCCGCTCGGCGCCGCGCGCGGCGGCACACGCCCTGCTCCGCGGTGCGTCGCGCGCGGCGCCGTGCGTTCGGCCGTACCGGGCGACGCGCCCTCCGGGCCGCGGTGCGCTGCGCGCGGCGCACCGGGCACTCCCGGCGTCGGCGCCTGCCGGCGCCGCCTCGCCGGCGGCGGTCCCGGCCGTCCCGGCGCGGCCGATGCGCCCGCGCGGCGGCCTCCCCGGCCGCGGGCCAGGGCCCCGTGGCCGCGATGCGCGGGCGGGTGCGCGCGCGGCGGCATGCGTCCGTTTCCGTGCGGCTGCGCCTGCGGCGGCACGCCTTCCGCTCTGCGGCGCGGTGTCCGCGGCGGCACGCCTTCGGGGCTGCCGGGCGGACCGTGCCTCCGCGTGCGCGCGGCTCGATCGGGCGGGGCGGGCGGCCGTTCCGGCCGGGGCGGCTCGTGCGGGGCGTCGGCGCGGCCCGTCCGTGCGTGGCGGGGGCCGGGGGACCGGGGCCCGAGGCCCCGGTGCGCGGGCCGGTGCGCCGGGCGCCGCGCCGCGCCGCAGGCGCTACGTGCGCAGGAGGCGGGCGATGGCCGCCGTCGCCTCTTCGATCTTCGCGTCGATCTCGGGGCCGCCCTTCTCCGCCGCGTGGGCCACGCAGTGGCGCAGGTGCTCCTGGAGGAGCTGGAGGGCGAAGGACTGGAGGGCCTTGGTGGAGGCGGAGACCTGCGTCAGTATGTCGATGCAGTAGACGTCCTCCTCCACCATGCGCTGGAGCCCCCGGATCTGGCCCTCGATCCGGCGCAGCCGCTTGAGGTGGGAGTCCTTGTCCTTGCTGTAGCCGTGCGGCCCCGGCGGGCCCGCCGAGCCGTGGGCCGCCTCGCGGGCGCCGTGCCCGTCCGATTCGGCCGCGACCGTCTCGATTGTGGTCATTTCGGTCCTCCCGGGACTCTTATACCCCTGTCGGGTATAGCGTAACGAACGGGCGCCACCGGCGGGCAGTATCGTGCGCCTCCGGGTACGGTCGCGGCCGGGATGATTCATCTTCTCTTCACCTGATACTCGTGTATCGATTCACCTGATGAACCTACGTTCAGTGCGGACGGCCGGACGCGGCCGGGGAAAGGACGGCAAGACGGTGCAGCCACGCGGAAAGGCGGCCAGGGCCTCGGGGGCCCTGCTCCTGCTCGCCGCACTGACGGGCCTCGCCGCCTGCGGCACGGACGACAACTCCGGCCTCCCCGGCGCCGTCGACTTCTCCGTCGAGAACCTGCGCTGCGCCCCCGACGCCGGGACCCTCCTCGCCTCGGGCTCCAGCGCCCAGGCCAACGCCATGGAGGTCTGGGTGAACACCTACCAGGCCAACTGCGAGGGCAGCCAGATCAACTACAAGCCCACCGGCTCCGGCGCCGGCGTGCAGGAGTTCCTCCAGGGCACCACCGCCTTCGCCGGCAGCGACTCGCTGCTCTCCGAGGGCGAGGTGAACGAGTCCCGCTCGGTGTGCCGCGACGGCGGCCGGGCCGTCCACCTCCCGATGGTCGCCGGGCCGATCGCCGTCGGCTACCACCTGCCCGGCGTGGACGACCTCGTGCTGGACGCCCCCACCCTGGCCCGGATCTTCGACTCGGAGATCCGCCGCTGGAACGACCCCGCCATCGCCCGCCTCAACCCCGGCGCCGACCTGCCCGACCTGCCCGTCACGCCCTTCCACCGCTCGGACGGCTCCGGCACCACCGACAACTTCACGTCCTACCTGCACGCCTCCGCCCCCCGTGAGTGGCCCTACGAGCCCGACAAGGCGTGGCGCGGGCACGGCGGCCAGTCCGCGGACGGCTCCTCGGGGCTGACCGGCATGGTCCAGCAGAACGAGGGCGCCATCGCCTACTTCGAGCTGTCCTACGCCCACCAGAACGACATCGACACCGTCCGCATCGACACCGGCGCCAGCGAGCCCGTGGCCGCCACCGTGGAGAACGCCTCCAACGCCATCGCCCAGGCCGACGTCACCGGCTCCGGCGGCGACCTCGCCCTGGAGCTGGACTACGCCACCCGCGAGGAGGGCGTCTACCCCGTGGTCCTGGTCACCTACGAGATCGTCTGCGACCGGGGCAACGACCCCGCCACCCTCGGCCTGACCCGGGCGTTCCTCGCCTACACGGCAGGGGAGGAGGGGCAGCGCGCCCTCGCGGAGATCGACTACGCCCCCATCTCCGGGGAGATCATCGAGCAGGTGCGCCGCCGTGTCGACGCGATGGCCTGAGCGGCCCTGACAGGAGAGCGGTAATGCCGTCGACACCATCAGCCTCCGGCGCGGCCGGGGCCGGGCCCGTCCCCGGCGCCCCGCGGGATTCCGGCGACCGGCCCGGGCCTGCGGCCGGCCCCAGGCCCACCACCCGCCCCGGCGACCAGATCTTCAGCGGGCTCTCCCGCGGCTCCGGCATCGCCCTGCTGGTGATCATGGCAGCCATCGCCGTCTTCCTCGCCCTGCGCGCCGCCGTCGCGCTCGGGCAGAACGAGGGCAACTTCCTGACCACCTTCGCCTGGGACGCCAACGCCGACCCACCCCGCTTCGGCATCGCCGTCCTCCTCTTCGGCACCGTGGTCAGCTCGGTCATCGCCATGACCCTGGCCGTGCCCGTGGCGGTCGGCATCGCCCTGTTCATCTCCCACTACGCCCCGCGCCGCCTGGCCACCGGCATCGGGTACGTCGTGGACCTGCTGGCCGCCGTGCCGAGCATCGTCTACGGCCTGTGGGGGGCGTTGTACCTCGTCCCCCGGATGACCGGGCTCTACGAATGGCTGGACGACTGCTTCGGCTGGACCGGCGTCCTTGCCTACGACGGGACGCCCGCCCGCTCGCTGATGACCGTCGGCCTGCTGCTGGCGATCATGATCCTGCCCATCATCACCAGCGTGACCCGCGAGGTCTTCCGGCAGACCCCGCGCACCCACCAGGAGGCCGCGATGGCCCTGGGCGCCACCCGCTGGGAGGTGATCAGGACCACCGTCCTCCCCTTCGGCCGCTCCGGCGTGATCAGCGCCTCCATGCTCGGCCTGGGCCGGGCCCTCGGCGAGACGATGGCCGTGGCCACCGTGCTGTCCCCGAGCTTCCTGATCAACGCCAGCCTGCTGGAGTCCGGCGGCGGCACCTTCGCGCAGAACATCGCCAGCCAGTTCAAGGAGGCCGGCACCACCGGCCGCGACGCGCTCATCGCCTCCGGCCTGGTCCTCTTCCTGCTGACGCTGGTGGTCAACGGCATCGCCCGCCTGATCATCGCCCGCCGCAGCGAGTACTCGGGAGCCAACGCATGAACGTCAGCACCCTGCGCCCCCCGCGGCTGCCGCGCTGGTCGATGGCGGCCCTCGCCGTCGGCTCCCTCGCCCTGGGCACCGCCGTCGGCCTGGTCGCGGGCCTGGAGTCCCGCGCCCAGTGGGGCCTGATCGCCGCCCTCGTCTTCGTCGCCGCCACCTTCGGCCTGGCCGCCCGCGTCGAGGGCCGACGCTTCGCCGTGGACCGGCTGGCCTCCCTGCTGGTGTGGGCCTGCTTCGTCGTCGCGGTGCTGCCGCTGGCCTCCCTGATCGGGGAGACCGTCGCCCGCGGCATCCCCGGCGTGAGCTGGTACTTCCTGACCCACTCCATGAACGGCGTCCTGAGCTGGCAGGAGGGCGGCGGCATCTACCACGCCCTGCTCGGCACCGTGGAGCAGGTCGCGCTGGCCTGCGTCCTGGCCATCCCCATCGGGCTGCTGACCGCCGTCTACCTGGTGGAGTACGGGCGCGGGCGGCTGGCGAAGGCCATCACCTTCTTCGTGGACGTGATGACCGGCATCCCCTCGATCGTGGCCGGCCTGTTCATCCTCAGCCTGTGGATCATGATGCTCGACCTCGGGTACTCGGGCCTGGCCGGGGCCCTCGCGCTGGCCATCCTGATGATGCCGATCGTCGTGCGCTCCACCGAGGAGATGCTCAAGCTGGTGCCGAACGAGCTGCGCGAGGCCTCGCTCGCCATGGGCGTTCCCCAGTGGCGCACCATCCTGAAGGTGGTGCTGCCCACCGCCATCGGCGGCATCACCACCGGCGTGATGCTCTCCATCGCGCGGATCGCCGGCGAGACCGCGCCCATCATCCTGCTGGTCTTCGGCAACAACATGATCAACGGCAACGCCCTGGAGGGCGCCCAGTCCTCCCTGCCGCTGTTCGTCTACGAGCAGTGGGGGTACGGAACCGAGCAGGCGTACGACCGCGCCTGGGCGGCGGCCCTCGTGCTCATCGCGTTCGTGATGATCCTCAACCTCCTCGCCCGCGGCATCGCCCGCTGGAAGGCCCCCAAGACGGAGGGCTGAGCGCCAGCGGCAGGCCGAGCGAAGCAGAAAGAAGAGCACCCACCATGGCCAAGCGCATCGACGTCAGCGGACTGACCGCCTACTACGGCGCCCACAAGGCGATCGAGGGCATCAGCCTGCTCGTGGAGCCGCGCGCCGTGACCGCCTTCATCGGGCCGTCCGGCTGCGGCAAGTCCACCTTCCTGCGCACCCTCAACCGCATGCACGAGGTCACCCCGGGCGGCCGGGTCGAGGGCAAGGTGCTGCTGGACAACGAGGACCTCTACGCCCCGGGCGTGGACCCGGTCTCGGTCCGCCGCACCGTCGGCATGGTCTTCCAGCGGCCCAACCCCTTCCCGACGATGTCGATCTACGACAACGTCGCGGCCGGCCTGCGGCTGAACGGCATCCGCAGGCGCAAGTCCGAGATGGACGAGATCGTGGAGCGCAACCTGCGCGGCGCGAACCTCTGGAACGAGGTCAAGGACCGCCTGAACAAGCCCGGCTCCGGCCTCTCCGGCGGCCAGCAGCAGCGCCTGTGCATCGCCCGCGCCACGGCCGTCGAGCCGGAGGTGCTGCTGATGGACGAGCCGTGCTCCGCGCTGGACCCCATCTCCACGCTGGCGATCGAGGACCTCATCGACAAGATGAAGGAGCGCTTCACGATCGTCATCGTCACCCACAACATGCAGCAGGCCGCCCGCGTCTCCGACCGCACCGCGTTCTTCAACCTCGCGGCAGTCGGCGAGCCGGGCCGGCTGATCGAGGTGGACGACACGGAGAAGATCTTCTCCAACCCCTCGGTCCAGGCGACCGAGGACTACATCTCGGGCCGCTTCGGCTGACGCGGAACGCCCCCGGTCAGCCCGGCAGGAGCGAGAGCGCGGCGTACGCGGCGGCGGCCAGGGCGGCCGTTGCCGGGAGGGTGAGGAGCCAGCCGAACGCCAGGTTGCGCGCCACCGCCCACCGCACCGCGCTCAGGCGGCGGGTCGCCGCCGCGCCCAGGCCGCCGGCCGCGGTCACGTGCGTGGTGGAGACCGGCGCGTGCGCCAGGTAGGAGGCCGTCAGCAGCACGGAGGCCGCCGCCGCCTCCGCGGCGAAGCCCCGCGGCGGGTCCAGCTCGATCACCCGGCGGCGCAGCGTCCGCGTGATCCGCCGCCCGCCCGCCCACGTGCCCAGGGCCAGCGCCGCCGCGCAGGAGATCCGCGCCCACAGCGGCACCCCCTCACCCACGCCCGCCTCCCCGGCGGCCACCAGCGCCAGCACCACCGCGCCCATCGCCTTCTGCGCGTCCTGCAGGCCGTGGCCCAGCGACAGCCCGGCGGCCGAGACCGTCTGCGCCATCCGGAACCCGCGCTGCGCCCGCTGCGGGGCGGCCCGCCGGAAGGCCCACAGCAGCCCCACCATCAACAAAAAAGCGGCTGCCAGCACGAGGGCCGGAGCCAGCAGCATGGGCAGCAGCACCTTTCTCAGCACCGTCTCGCCGTGCACCCGCGCCCCGGCCCCCGCCGCCCAGGCGGCGCCGACCACGCCCCCGATCAGCGCGTGCGTCGCCGCGGGGCGCAGCCGCAGCACCCAGCGGGCCACGGCCGTCCACGCCAGCGCGGCGGCCAGCGCCGCGGCGACCACCGTCAGCGCCCGGCCCTCCTGCCCCGGGCCCGGCAGGGTGACCAGGTCCTCGGCGACCGTCCGGGCCACCTCCTCGCCGAGAAAGGCGCCCGCGAGATTCATCACCACGGCCATCGCGACGGCGATCCGGGGGGTGAGGGTGCGGGTGGCGACCGAGGTGGCCACCGTGCGGCCGGCGTCCTGGCAGCCGTTGACGAAGGCGAGCAGGAGCGCGGCGCCGGTCACGGCGCCGAGGGCGAGGGTGTACACGGCGCGCTCAGGACTCCTTGACCACGATGGTCTCGACCGTGTTGGCCACCGACTCGAAGGCGTCGGCCGCCTCCTCCAGCACGTCCACGATCTGCTTCAGCTTCATGACCTCTATGGCCTCGTACGTGCCGTTGAAGAGGTGGGCCAGGAGCTTGCGGTGGATCTGGTCGGCCTGGTTCTCCAGGCGGTTGACCTCGATCCAGTACTCGTTGAGGTTCCGCATCGAGCGGAGGTTCGGCATGGCCTCGGCCGTCAGCTCGGCCGCCCGGCCCAGCACTTCGATCTGCTGCTCCACGCCCTTGGGCAGCTCGTCGATCTCGTAGAGGACGACCAGGTCGACGGCCTCCTCCATGAAGTCCATGATGTCGTCCAGGCGGGCGGCCAGGCGGTAGATGTCCTCCCGGTCGAAGGGAGTGACGAACGTCGAGTTCAGCTGGTGGAAGATCGCGTGCGTCGCGTCGTCCCCCGCGTGTTCGGCGGCCCGCATGCGGTCCGCGATCTCGACGCGCGTAGCGGGATCGGCCCCGAGGAGCTCCATCAGCAGTTTCGAGCCACTGAGAACGTTGTCGGCTGCGGTGGCGAACAGTTCGTAGAAGCTGGTCTCCCGGGGCGTGAGGCGAAAGCGCACGGCGATTCCTCTGGCGTTCATCAGTGGGGCGTTCCCGCTGATGCTAAGGGCAGAATTCGGCCACGGCTAACCCTCTGCCAGTGGGTTCGGCCTCCCGCCTGCGGATGACCGGGGGGCGACGCCGGACCGCTGACGCGTCACCGATTGCCGTTGTACGGACCGTAAGGGCCGTCGCTGCTGCTCCAGCCGCCGCCGCGTCCGCCCCGCCGGCCGCCTCCGGTCACGGAGCGGATCGCGGGGCGGACGTCCACCAGGTAGACGATGGTGGCGATGGTGCCCGCCAGCACCAGCATCAGCATCGGAATGATGAGCTGGACCGCGACCGTCACCCCCAGGATGACCAGCCAGAACGGCTTGGTCTGCTTATCCGCGGCCCGGAACGCGTCCTCCCGCTGGAGGGCCGCGTGGACCAGCGCGAACGCGCTGAGCAGCAGCAGCCCCAGGAAGAGGTAGCCCATCAGGGAGTTGAAGCCTTCCAGCAGCACTCTGTCCACCACCATGTCGCGTGTCGACCGTGTCCGTACACTGACCGTCCCCCTCCACGCTACCGGCCGGAAGCCCCGGGCGTCATGGCTCGCGTCTCGCGGGCTCCGCCCGGGGCCGGTCCGTCCGGGCCGCGTCAGGCGGTGGGCGGCGTCCTCTTCTCGGCGCTCTTGTCCGCGCCGCTCTTGTCCGCGCCGCTCTTGTCCGCGCCGCTCTTGTCCGCGGACTTCTCCGCGGTCTTGGAGGGGGCGCGGCGGGGGGCGCTCGCCTTGCGCGGGGCGCGGGCCTTGGGCTCCGCCTTGGCCTCGGCGGCCGGGGCCTGCTTCCGCTCCGAGGCGGGCTTGGCCTCCTCGGGCTCGGTGAACGGCTCGCGCACCGGGGCGACCCGCTCCACGGTCACCGTCTCCTCGCGCTCCTCCCGCTCCTCCTGCTCCTCCTGCTCCCCGGCCGGGCCGCGGCGGCGCTCCACCACGGTCTTGCCGCGCTCGGCCAGGCCGTCGTAGGTCTCGCGGGCGCGGACCGCGTACTCCAGCGCTATGCCCACGCCCTGCAGCGCGACGTTGGTCGCCTGCTCGCGCAGCCGCGGCAGCCTCTCGGGCGCCTCGGCCCGCAGCCGCTCCAGCGTGGCGGGCAGCTCGCGCAGCTTCTGCGCGGCCAGGTCGGCGGTGCCGGCGGCGACGTACAGCGGGGTCGCGCTGTTCAGGGTCTTGCGCAGCTCGTCGGTGAGGGCCATCAGTCCTTCTCCTTCTCCGTGTTCTCCATGTCGGACGCCTGCTCGGACGCCTGCTCGGACGTCTTGTCGAACGAGGCGCGGAACGAGTCGTAGATCTGCAGCAGCGCCTCCTTGTGCTGCCCGCTGAGGCCGGGGTCGGCGAGAACGGCCTCCCGCACGCCGGGCACGGCCCGCTCCGCCGCGCCCCCGGCGGCGTCCTGCGCGCGCTCGTCGAGGATGCCCGCCTGGACGTAGAGCGTCTCGGCCGAGATCCGCAGCCCCTTGGCGATCTGCTGGAGGATCTCCGCGCTGGGCTTGCGCAGCCCGCGCTCGATCTGGCTGAGGTACGGATTGGACACCCCCGCGGCCTCCGCGAGCTGCCGCAACGACAGCCGCGCCTGCCGCCGCTGCTCCCGCAGAAACTCACCCAGATTCCCGACCCCCAGCGAAGCCATGCCCCCACCCTGCCTCACCGCGCTAGCAGAAGCAAGCACTCCGCTTGCGCGCGCTTGCGCGTTGGCCCGGTCCTGGCCGGGGCCACGACCACGGCGGCTGGCCGTGGCCCCCACGCCGCCCGGCTCCGGGCGCCCGGCGGGGGCGCGGCCCGAGCGCCCCCGCCGGCGGCAGTGGCCTCCGGCCCGGCCCATACCGGTGAACGCCGGTCCCTGCCCGCCGCGAAAGGGGCGGCCCCGTCCGGCCTCGCGCACGCGACGGACGAACGCCGGCCGGTGTCCGCCGCGAAGCCGCGAGGGGCGTACCAGCGGGCGGGGTCGCTCGTGCGCCTCGGCGTGTGGTGGGGGGCGGTGCGCGCACGCGCGCGCCGTGGGTTCGCGGGCGGGGGGAGGGGCGGGGGTAAGTTGCCGTCCGTCGGACGTTCACCGGGCCGACATCGGGTGGTTGAGAAGGGGGCAGCGGTGGGGCCTGTGGATGTGGGGGAGTGGCGGCGCCTGGCGGGCTTATGGCCCCTGGCCGTGGGCGGCGTCGTGGTGGTGCGGACCTGGGGGGAGGGCGGCGCGCGGACGCCGCTCGCGGAGGCGCTGCCCGGCGCGGCCGGGGGCGCCTGCGCCGTGGCGCTCGCGCTCGGCGGGCTGCTGCTGACCGGCCGCCCCCGGGCGGCCGAACGCGCCGCCGGCGCCGCCCTCCTCGGCCTGGCCGCCGCGCTGGAGCCGCCGTTGCTCCTGTTGCTGCTGCCGCTGCTCGCGGCCGGCGCCCGGCGGCCGGTGCTCGGCGCGGCCGGGGTGTGGGCGGCGGCCGTCGCGCCGGGCCTGGCCGACGCGGGGGAGTGGTTCCGCACCGCCGCGCCCGGCGCGGCCGAGGACCAGTCCCTGCACGGCGCCCTGCTGCGCCTCGGCCTCACCGGCACCCCGGCGCGCGCCGGGTTTCTCGCGCTGGCCGCCGTCGTATGCGCCCTCGCCGTGCGCCGGGCCGTGCGGTACCTCACCGACGGCCAGCCCGTTCTCGCCGCCGCCGTCACCGGCTGCGCCGCGCTGGCCCTGGCCCCGGGCGCCCCGCCGCAGCTCCAGCTCTGGATCGCGCTGACGACCGTCGGCCGTGCGGGGCGGCGCCGGGCCGACCGTTACGTCTGGCCGGCGTTCGCGCTGCTCGCGGTCGGCGTGGACGGGGACGTGCTGCTGCCGCGACTCGCCGTCATGGCCCCGCTCGGGGAGAACGTCCCGCTGCTGGCCGCGCTGCTCGCGGCCTGCGCCGTCCCCTTCCTGCCGCGCGCCCAGGCCGGTCCGCCCGAGGGCGCGCCCGGCGCCGGCCGCCCCAACCTGGTCCTCGAACTCCTGCTGATCCGGGTCGGCTACTGGGCCTACTCCTGGGTGCGCGGCCACGCGGACGGCGACCGAGCCACGGCCGAGGAGCACGGGCGGCAGGTGCTCGGCCTCCAGCGCGTCCTGGGTCTGGACGTCGAACGCGGGCTCAACGAGGCGGTGGCGGCGCGGCGTTGGCTCGCGGACGCGATGGACCTCTACTACGCGACCTTTCACTTCGCCGTGCCGCTGACGATCCTCGGCTGGCTGCTGCTGCGCCACCCGGGGGCGTACCGCGCGGCGCGGAGCGGGCTGGCGTTCACCACGCTGTTCGGCCTGGCCGGCTTCTGGCTCTACCCGCTGGCGCCGCCGCGCCTGATGCCGGGCCTGGGCTACATCGACACCGCCAACGGCGTGCAGGACCTGGACAGCCCGCGCTACGGCGCGCTGACCGGGATCTCCAACCCCTACGCCGCGATGCCCTCGCTGCACGTGGGCTGGTCGCTGTGGTGCGCGCTGACGCTGTGGCGGCTGGCGCCCTGGCGCTGGCTGCGGCTCGCGGGCTTCGCCTACCCCCTGGCGACCACGCTCGTGGTCATGGGCACGGCCAACCACTACCTGCTGGACGCGGTCGGCGGGGCGGCGGCCGTTGCCCTGGGCCTGGCCGCCTCCTCGGCGGTGGGGCGCGCGCTGCGCCTGCGCCCCCACGCGGAGGCCCTGCGCCCGGCCCCCACCCCGCCGCCTCCCGCCCCCGCGAGCCGCCGCCGCCCGGAACGGCCGGACGAGCGGGAGCCCGAACGGGTCTGAGCGGGCCGGTACCTCGCGGGGCTCAGGTCCGGGCCCCCGACATGCCGTTCCACAGGGCGTTCATCAGGTGGTCGGCGGCGGCCTCGGCCGTCAGGGCCGGGTGGTGCTCCTGCCACAGCGCGAGGCGCTCGGCCGCGCCGACGAGGATCTGGGCGTAGACGGCGGCCGTGGCCGGGTCGGGGGCGGCCCCGGCGCCGACGAGGAACGCGCCCAGGAACTCGGCCTGCTGGCTGCGCAGGCGTTCGACCGCCGCCAGGGCCTCCGCGCCGACCAGCGCGGACTCGCGGTTGAGGACCGACCAGGCCGCGCGGTGGCCGTCGATGAAGCAAAAGAACGCGGTGAGCGAGGCCCGCAGGCCCTCCCGGGGCGAGGCGGCGGCGTCCAGGGCCGGGCGGGTGGCGGCGTACAGCTCGCCGCGCACCCGCGTGAGGAGGGCGAGCAGCAGGCCCTCCTTGGAGCCGAAGTAGTCGTAGATCACCGGCTTGGAGACCCCGACCCGCTCGGCCAGCTCGTCCATCGTGGCCTGGGCGTAGCCGCGTTCCGCGAACAGGTCCTCGGCGACGGTGAGGATCTGCCGCTCTCGCTCCGCCCTGCTCATCCGCTGCCGGGGCTGCTGCCCCGCTCGTGTCGTCGACCGCGCTGTCACGGGGGCAACCTACCGCCGGTAGCCTACGTGCGGTAGCCTACTCGTAGTAACCTACTTCCAGTAGGAAACGCCCGTGGCAAGCGCCCGTGGGAAGGAGTGCGGACATGATCCTCATTGTCGGAGCCCTGGCCGTGCTGGGGTTCCTCATCGGCGCGGCGGCCCACCTGCCGCCGTCCGTCTCGCTGATCGCCGGGGCCGTGATCGGCTGCTGGCTGATCGCCTTCGCCGTCCGCGAGCGGCGCTGGGGGCGGTGGTGGTGAGCGCGACGACCGCCGCGGCCCGGCGCGTGGACGACCTGGCGGCCTGGTCCTTCGTCACCGGCCTGGTCGGCCTCCTGGTCTTCAACGTCATCCTGGGCCCCCTCGCGGTCATCCTCGGCGCCCGCGCCCTGACGCGCGGGACCACCCGCCGGGGCCGCGCCACCTTCGGCGTGGCCCTCGGCGTGGCCGATCTCGTCCTCTTCGCCTCCCTGGCAGCGGCCGACTCGACGGCCTTCTGGCACCTGTCCTGAACGGGCCGGTGGCCCGGCCCGTTCAGTCAGGCCCGGCCGGGGTCACTGCAGGGCCGGGCACGGGCCGCTGCGGTCGCGGGACGGGGCGGCGCCGGGGTCCGGGGCCGGGTCGCCGAGCAGGGTGCGGAGGGTCCGGGCCAGATGGGCCGCCGGGTCCGGGGGCGTGTCGGGGGCGCGCCAGGCGATGAAGCGGTCGGGGCGGACCAGGACCGCGCCCGCCGGGCCGTGGCCGCGCCAGCGGGTCCACGTCGAGCGGACGTCGCGGTAGTCGCCGTCCACGTGCCCGATCCGCACCGCGTCCAGCGGGAAGCCCTCCGCCGCGGCCCGCCGCGCGGCCTCGCACCAGGCCCGGCCCTCCTCCCCGGCGATCAGCAGGAAGCGGCCGGGCGTTATCAGCCGGGCCAGCGGCAGCCGCCGCCCGTCGAGGTCCGTCAGCCACGCGTGCGGCAGCGGGTGGCCCGGCCGGGCGGCGGGCTGGTGTATGCGCACGGGGTCGGGGTTGGCCGGGGGCGCGGTGCCGTCGGGGACCACGGCCGCGCCCGCCGCGGCGTCGTAGGTGTAGC
This sequence comes from Streptomyces boetiae, assembly GCF_031845405.1. Taxonomy (NCBI): domain Bacteria; kingdom Bacillati; phylum Actinomycetota; class Actinomycetes; order Kitasatosporales; family Streptomycetaceae; genus Streptomyces; species Streptomyces boetiae. The sequence continues at coordinate 247,887 of NZ_JAVREN010000001.1, read as the reverse complement.
CGAACTCCACGCCCAGCTCGTTGAACTCCATCGACTGCTCGGCCACCGTGCGCAGGAACGCCCGCCGCACCGGCCGGTCCGCCGGGTCCTCGCTGCCCAGCCGCCGCGCCCGTGGCCAGCCCCCGCCGTCCGCGGCGAAGTGGGCGTTGATGGCGAGCTGGCCCAGGGCGTTCTCCAGCGCGCGCCGCACGGTGAACGCCGCCACCGGCCGCCGTTCCGCCTCGTAGCTGTCCAGCAGGGCCTCGCCCGCGTGGCCGGCCAGGACGGCGGCGAGCTTCCAGGCGAGGTTCTGCGCGTCGTGCAGCGCCGAGGTCAGGCCCAGGCCGCCGGTGGGCGGGTGCCGGTGCGCCGCGTCGCCGAGCAGGAACACCCGGCCCGCGCGGAAGCGTTCGGCCACCGTCGCCCGCGGCGACCAGCGCGCGATCCCGCGCACGCGCGCCCGCCCGGCCGCGGGCCCGAGCGCCGTGCGCAGGTCGGCCAGGACCGCCTCGTCCTCCAGGGCGCGCGGGTCGTCACCCGCGTAGTGCAGGTGGAACGCCCACTCCTCGGAGCGCGGACCCCAGTGGCGCGGCCCCATCGGCACCAGGACCCCGCCCGTGCCCAGGTCGGGCAGCCACAGCCAGCGGATGAGGACTTCGGGGTCGCGCAGCCACGGGCTGAGGTCGGCGGTCAGGTGGAAGGTGACCATCCGGGCCAGGTCCCGCAGGCCCTCCTGCGCGACGCCCAGCGCCGGGCCCACCGTGCGCCCCCCGTCGCACGCGAGCAGATAGCGGGCGCGGACCTGGTAACGCGCGCCCCCCGCCGTGTGGTCCGCCACCGTGGCCGTCACGCCGGAGGCGTCCTGCGCGAAGCCCGTCAGCTCGTGCCCGAAGCGCACCGAGCCGGGCCCGAACGGCGCCAACTCCTCGGCGCGCGCCCGCAGTCGGGGCTCCAGCAGGTGCTGCGGCAGGTTCGCCGGGCGCTCCGGGCTCGCGGCCTGCCACTCCGGCGAGGTGCCGCCCGCGCCCCAGGACTCAAGCTGCGCCACGCATCTGCCGTGGTCCGCCGCGTCCGGACCGCTCCCGGCAAGGCCCACGTACCAGCCGGAGTACGCCATCTGCTCGGGCGGCGTGGAGGCCGCGTACACCGCGTCGGCCAGGCCCAGGTCGCGCAGGATCTCCATCGCGCGCTGGTTCAGCAGGTGCGCCTTGGGCTGCGCGGAGGTCGTCGTCGCCGCGCTGATGAGCAGCGAGGGGACGCCCATCCGGCTCAGCAGCGCGGCGGCGGTCAGGCCCGCGCCGCCCCCGCCGGCGATCAGCACGGGCACGCGCGACGCCGGCCCTTCTCCCGCTCGCGGGGCCGCTGGTCGCGGGGTCTCCGGTCGCACGGCGGCGTTCAGCCGATTCTCGTTCATGGGTGCAGCTCCCTGAGGGGTCGACGGCCGGACCGGGGAGGCGGGGAAGGCGGCGTGTGCGCAGCGCGCGGCGGCCACGGGCCGTCGGACGACCCGGGCGCAGGGACGACGTTTCCCCCGTTCCATCCCAGTGAACTGCTGAGATCGTCAATCCGGAGGAATCAGCCGTCAAGGTCGCCCGGGGCCGTGCACGGCGCACGCGGCGCGCACGGCGCACTCCGGCGGCGCGCCCCCGCCGCGTACACCCGCGGCGCCCGCCCGCGCGTGGCCTGTTGCACCGTGCCCGCGCCCCGGGAAGGCTTCCCGCATGGACCCCACGCAGCAGGCCACGGCGCGGCTCTCCGCCGCCGGCGTTCACGGAATCGCGCTCACCTGGGTCGACAACGCGGGGCTCACCCGGGTGAAGGCCGTGCCCGCCGGCCGGCTGGCCCAGGCCGTGCAGCGCGGCGTGGGCATGTCCCCGGTCTTCGACGTCTACCTGGTGGACGACTCGATGACCACCAGCCCCCACATCGGCGGCCCGGACGGCGACCTGCGCCTGGTCCCCGACCTCGGCCGCCTCACCGCCCTGGCAGCCCAGCCCGGCTGGGCCTGGGCCCCGGCCGACCGGTACGAGCAGAGCCGCGCCCCCTACCCCGCCTGCCAGCGGCAGTTCGCGCGCCGCCAGGCCGAACGCGCCCGCTCCCGGCACGGCCTCGACCTGCGGATGGGCTTCGAGACCGAGTGGGTGATCACGCGCGGCCCCGGCGGCCCGCCCGCGACCACCGCCGCCGCGTACGGCATGGCCCGGCTGGTCGAGCTGTCCGCCTACCTCGACGAGGTGCTTTCCGCCCTGCTCGGCCAGGGCGTCGACGTCCTCCAGCTCCACCCCGAGTACGCGCCGGGCCAGTTCGAGGTCTCCGTCGCCCCGGCCGACCCCGTGGCCGCCGCCGACCTGGCCGTGCTGGTCCGCGAGACGATCCGCGCCGTCTCCGCCCGCCACGGCCTCGCGCCCTCCTTCGCGCCGGTCCTCGACCCGGCCGGGGTGGGCAACGGCCGCCACCTGCACCTGAGTCCGTGGCGCGAGGAGAAGAACGCCTGCCGCGACGGCGACGGGCCCTTCGGCATGACGGGCGTGTGCGAGGCGTTCCTCGCCGGGGTGCTGCGCGAGCTGCCCGCGCTGCTCGCCGTGGGCGCGCCCACCCCCGCCAGCTACCTGCGGCTGAAGCCCTCGCACTGGGCCGGCGCCTACCAGTGCTGGGGCCTGGAGAACCGCGAGGCCGCGCTGCGCTTCGTGCCGGGCGCCCCCGACGACCTCCACGGGGCGAACGCCGAGGTGAAGTGCTTCGACTCCGCCGCCAACCCCTACCTCGTCACCGGCTGCGTCATCGCCGCCGGGCTCGCGGGCGTGGAGGACGCCCTCACCCTGCCGCCGCCGGTCGCGGGCGACCCGGCCGCGCTGACCACGGCCCCGCCGCCCCGGCTGCCCGAGACCCTGCCGGCGGCGCTCGACGCGTTCGAGCGCTCCGGGGTGCTCCGGGACGCGCTCGGGGAGCCGCTGCACGGCGCGATCCTGGCGGTGCGCCAGGCGGAGGTCGCCCTCTTCGCGGCGGCGACCCCCGAGGACATCGCGGCGGCGACCCGCGACCGGTACTAGCGGTCGAGCCCGGGGCGCCGGGCTCGACCGGACGTCCACCGCGGGTACGGCCCCGGCCGGGTCCCCGGGTCCCCGGGCCCCCGGGCCCCCGGGTCCCCGGGCCCCCGGGCCCCCGGGCCCCCGGGCCCCCGGGCCCCCGGGCCCCCGGGGCCCCGGGGCCTCACGGCGCCGGGCGCCAGCGACCACGCCCGCCCGCCCCGCTCCCGCCGCTCCCCGCCCGCCCACGAACGCGGAGGCCCGCCATGGACGTTCCACCACCGCCGGAAGCGACCCCCGGCACGCCGGGGAACGCTGGTCCCCCCGCCGTCCCGGGCCTTCCCGCTTCGGCCGCCGCGCCGGGGAACGCCCCACCGGGCGCCGTCCCGGCCGTTTCCGCGTCCGCCGCCGCCCCGGACGTTCCCGCTCTGGATCTGCCCGCCCTCGTGGACCACCACTGTCACGGCGTGCTGCGCGAAGGGCCGGAGGAGCGGGGGGCGTTCGAGGCGTTGCTCACGGAGGCGGACGCGCCGCCCGCGCCGGGGACCAGCTACTTCGACACGCAGCTCGGGTTCGCCGTGCGCCGGTGGTGCGCGCCCGCGCTCGGGCTGCCCGCGCACGCGCCGCCCGAGGCGTATCTCGCACGCCGCCGGGCGCTGGGCACGGCGGAGGTCACCCGCCGGCTGCTGCGCGCGGCCGGCATCGGAGCGTTCCTCGTGGACACCGGCCTGCCCGGACCCCTGCTCGGGCCCGAGGAGCTGGCCGCCGCCGGGGACGGCCAGGCCCGGGAGGTGGTCCGGCTGGAGACCCTCGCGGAGCGCGCCGCCGCCACGGCCGACTCGGCCGACGCGTTCCTCGGCGCGCTGGACGAGGCGCTGGCCCAAGCGGCCCGCACCGCCGTCGCGTTCAAGTCCGTCGCCGCCTACCGGCACGGCCTGCACCTGGCGCCCGCGCCCCCCGCCCCCGCCGAGCTGTGGCCGGCCGCCGACCGCTGGCTGAGCGGCGGCGACCGCGCCCGGCTCACCGACCCCGTGCTGCTGCGGCACCTGCTGTGGTCCGCCGCCCGCACCGGCCTGCCGCTCCAGCTCCACACCGGCTTCGGCGACCCCGACCTGCGCCTGCACCACGCCGACCCGGCGCTGCTGACGGACTTCCTGCGCGCCGTGCGCCCCACCGGCTGCCGCGTCGTCCTGCTGCACGGATACCCCTACCACCGCACGGCCGGCTACCTGGCCGCCGCCTACCCGCACGTCTACGCGGACGTCGGCCTCGCCCTCTCCCACACCGGGGCCCGCGCGGAGGCGGTGCTGGCCGAGATGCTGGAGCTGACGCCGTTCGGCAAGCTGCTGTTCTCCACGGACGCCTACGGCCTGCCGGAGCTGTACCTCGTCGGCAGCCGGCTCTTCCGCGACGCCCTGGGCCGCGTGCTCGGAACGGCCGTGGCGGAGGGCGCCTGGTCCCCGGCGGACGCGCCCCGCGTCGCCGCCCTCATCGCCTCCGGCAACGCCCGCCGCCTCTACCGGCTGGGCCGGGAGGGCTGACTACCGGCTCAGGCCGCGCCGGAAACCTCAGGCCGCGCCGAAGAGGTCCAGCAGCTCCGAGCGGCCGAACATCCGCGCCGTGTCGATCGCCGACGGGTGCCCGGCCGCCGGGTCCGCGCCCGCCTCCAGCAGCACGCGCACCACCTCGGCCGCGCCCTTGAACACCGCGCCCGCGATGGGCGTCTGGCCCTTGTCGTTCCCCCGCGCCGCGTCCGCGCCCCGGTCGAGCAGGACCCGCACGGTGTCCGCGTGCCCGTGGTAGGCCGCCAGCATCAGCAGCGTGTCCCCCTTGTCGTTGCTCAGGTTCGGCGGAACGCCCGCGTCCACGTAGGCGGCCACGGCCGCGGCGTCCCCCTCCCGGGCCAGATCGAAGATCTGCGACGCGAGCTGGAGCACCTCCGGGTCGTGCGCCGGCTCGTTGCTCTGGGGGGCGGGGCCAGTCATGGGGGACGTCCTTAGGGTTGGCCTTTGCTGGTGTTGCTTCGCACCACACTACGTACTCTCATTGGCATGTTTCGCGCCATCACGCAGGAGTTCCGGGCGGATCGCACCTTCCTGCTCACCGGTGCCGTATTGCTGGCCGATTCGTCCGTCCTCCTCTTCGAACCCGAGACGGGCGGCTGGCCCGCGCTGGTCCTCGGGCGCGGGCTGGTGGTCGCCGGCTGGCTGGCCCTGGGGCTGCGCCACCGGTGGCCCGTGGCCGTGGCCGCCCTGGTGCTGGTGACCTCGATGGTGTTCTTCCCGCTGTCCTCGGTGGACGGGGTGACGCCGATGCTGGCGTTCGTCATCGCCCTGTACGCCGTCACCCGCGCCGGGCACCTGGCCGCGGCCGTCGGGCTGGTCGCCGGGATCGTTCTCGTCATCGTGACCGGCGAATTCGTGCTGCACGAGGAGGACGCCCCGCGCCAGGTCGACAACATGGCCATCGCCCTGATCACCGGCTGGCTGCTGAACGTCGTCGCCTTCGGCCAGGCGATGCGCGTGCGCGAGGCGTACCTGCGCGAGGCCGAGCAGCGCGCGCTGGCCGCCGCGCGCCAGTCGGCCACGGAGGAACGCCTGCGGCTGGCGCGGGAGCTGCACGACGTGCTCGGGCACAACGTCTCGCTGATCACCGTCCAGGCCTCCGCCGCCCTCCACCGCAGCGCCAAGCGGCCGGGGCAGACGGAGGAGCTGGTCACCGCGCTGGAGTTCGTCCGCGACGCGGGCAAGGAGGCGCTGCGCGAGCTGCGGGCCACGCTCGGCGTGCTGCGCCAGGTCGACGAGGAGGCGCCGACCGCCCCGGCCCCCGCCGGCCTCGAACGCCTGGCGGAGCTGGCCGACCGCGCCGCCGCCACCGGCCTGCGCGTCCGCGTCGAGACCACCGGCGAGCCGCCCGTCGTGCCCCCGCAGATCTCGCTGGCGGCCTACCGGATCGTGCAGGAGTCCCTGACCAACGTCACCCGCCACGCCCAGGCCCGCAGCGCGACGATCCGCGTGGCGTACCGCCCCGGCGAACTGCGCGTCGACATCCACGACGACGGCCGCGGCGCGCCCCCCGGCCACGCCCCCGGCAGCGGCATCACCGGCATGACCGAACGCGCCCGCGCCCTCGGCGGCGACCTCACGGCCACCCCCACCCCCGACGGCTTCCACGTCTCGGCCCGCCTGCCCCTGCCCCTGCCGGTGCGGGCCTGACCCGTACGGGGCGCGGCAGGGGCGCGCGGGGGGCGCATACGCTGGGGGGATGAGTGGTGAGCCGTCGCGTATCCGGGTGCTTCTCGCGGACGATCAAAAGCTCGTCCGGGCCGGGTTCCGGTCGATTCTGGAGGACGAGGAGGACATCGAGGTCGTCGGCGAGGCGTCCACGGGCAGCGAGGCCGTCGCGCTGGCGCGGTCGTTGCGGCCGGACGTGGTGCTGATGGACGTGCGGATGCCGGAGGAGGACGGGCTCGCGGCCACGGGGCGGATCGTGGCGGATCAGGCGCTGGCGGCCGTGAAGGTGGTCATCCTGACGACCTTCGACGTGGACGACTACGTGTACGGGGCGCTGCGCGCCGGGGCCTCGGGGTTCCTGGTGAAGGACACCGAGCCGATGGAGCTGCTGCACGCGGTGCGCGTGTGCGCCCGCGGGGACGCGCTGATCGCGCCGGCCGTGACCCGGCGGCTGATCGCGGAGTTCGCCGGGCGCGTCCGCCGCCCCGACCCGGCGCCGCGGCTGAACGCCCTCACCGAGCGCGAGCGCGAGGTGCTGACCCTGGTCGGCGGCGGCCTGAGCAACGACGAGATCGCCCGCCGCCTGGTCCTCAGCCCCGCCACGGCCAAGACCCACGTCAGCCGCGTGATGACCAAGCTCGCCGCCCGCGACCGGGCCCAACTGGTCATCACCGCCTACGAGACGGGCCTGGTCACCCCGGGCTGGATGGACACGCCCTAGGGGAGATCCCGGAGAGCGCGGGGTTCCGGCGCAACCCCGGGGGTACGCGCCGGGGCCCGGGCGCAACCAGGGGGGTAGGGCGGGTGTCCTCCGGCGGGGGACGTGGTGGGGGTGGGCGGTGGCCGACCGTGGTGCGCGTGGAGAGAGCCGCGCGAGACGACGGGAGAAGGCCGATGAACGCCACAGGCACCGGCATACCGAGGACCACCGACGACGACGGCGGGGGCGGGGTCTTCGCCCGCGTCGCCCGCTTCTCCTACCGGCGCCGCCGGCTGACGCTGGGCCTGTGGGTGCTGGCCATGGTCGCCATCTGGGCCGGGGCGAGCGCCGCGGGCAGCGCCTACCGGGAGGACTACTCGCTGCCGGGCACCGAGTCCCAGGAGGCCGCCGACCTGCTGGAGGAGCACGGCTCCGACCGGGCCGGGGACACCGTCGAGATCGTGCTGCGCAGCGAGGCAGAGGGCGGCCTGGCCGGCGGAGAGGTGCGGCAGCGCGTCGAGGGCATGCTCGACGAGGTAGCGGGCCTGCCGCGGGTCGAGCAGGTCCGCAGCCCCTACGAGGACGCCTCGGCCGTCGCGCCCGGCGGGGCCATCGGCTTCGCCACCGTCGTCCTGGACGTCCCCTCCGAGCAGATGACCCTGCCGGAGGTGGAGCGCATCCACGAGACCGCGCGGGAGGCGGCCGGGGACGGGCTGCGGGTGGAGCTGGGCGGCGACGCGGCCCGGCTGCTCGCCGCCGGAGAGGGCGGCGCGGCCGAGGGCATGGGGATGCTGGCCGCGCTGGTCATCCTCGTCTTCCTCTTCGGCACGGTCATCGCGGCCGGACTGCCCATCCTCACCGCGGTGTTCGCGGTCGGCTCCACGCTCGGCGTGATCGTGCTGGCCTCGCACGTCTTCACCATCGCGGACTACACGCCCTACACGATGATGCTCGTCGGCCTCGGCGTCGGCATCGACTACGCCCTGCTCAGCTTCGCCCGCTACCGCTCGGAGCTGATCGCCGGGGCGAGCCCGGAGCGGGCGACCACCCGGGCGCTGGACGCGGCCGGACGGACGGTGTTCTTCGCCGGCTGCACGGTGATCGTGGCGCTGCTCGGCCTGGTCGCCCTGGGCCTGGGCTCGCTCCAGGGCATCGCGCTGTCCGTGGCGCTGACCGTGCTGGCGACGATGATCGCCTCGCTGACGCTGCTGCCGGCCCTGCTGGGCGTCTTCGGCCGCCGCTTCCAGCGCCAGTTCACGGCGCGCGCGGCCCGGCGTTCGGCCAAGGGCAAGCGGCCCGAGGGCGCGGTGTGGCGGCGGCTGGGGGCCGCGGTGCAGCGCCGCCCGGTGGCCGCGCTGCTGGTGGCCGTCGTGGGGCTGGGCGCGCTGGCCGCCCCGGCGCTGGGCATGCGCCTCGGCTTCGCGGACGCGGGCAACGACCCGGCCGGCTCGACCAGCCGGGAGGCGTACGACCTGCTCTCCGAGGGCTTCGGGCCCGGGTTCAACGGCCCGCTGGTCGTCGTCGCGGACGCGACCGAAGGAGCCGCGGACGCCGAGGAGGCCGGCAACGCCCTCTCCCGCCTGCTGGGGGAGACCCCCGGCGTGGCCGCGGCGACCCCGCCCGTGCTGACCGGGGACGGCCGAGTGGCCACCGTGATCGCCTTCCCCGACTCCGCCCCGCAGGACGAGGCCACCGCCGACCTGGTGGCCGCGCTGCGCGGCGAGGTGCTGCCCGCGCTGGAGGACCGGACCGGCGCGGACTACCTGGTCGGCGGCGCCACCGCCGCCACCCAGGACTACTCCGACACGGTCGCCGGACGCATGCCGCTGTTCGTCGCGATCGTGGTCGGGCTGTCGTTGCTCCTGCTGGCGGTCGTCTTCCGCTCGGCGCTGATCCCGCTGAAGGCGGCCCTCCTGAACCTGCTGAGCATCGGCGCCGCGCTCGGCGCGATGACCCTGGTCTTCCAGGAGGGCGCCTTCGGGCTGGTCGAGGCCGGGCCCATCGAGGCGTTCCTGCCGGTGATGATCTTCGCCATCGTCTTCGGCCTGTCGATGGACTACGAGATCTTCCTCGTCTCCCGCATCCACGAGGAGTGGGAGCGCACGGGGAACGCCTCGGCGGCCGTCCGCGAGGGCCTGGGGCACACCGGCTCGGTGATCACCGCCGCGGGCGCGATCATGATCGTGGTCTTCGGCGCGTTCATGCTCAGCCCGGAGCGGATGCTCCAGCAGATGGGCTTCGGCATGGCGGTGGCGATCTTCGTGGACGCGGTGATCATCCGCTGTCTGATCGTGCCCGCTGCCATGGAACTCTTGGGCCGCCGGGCCTGGTGGCTGCCTGCCCCGCTGGAACGGCTGCTGCCGCGGGTGCGGCTGGAGACGCCGGAGCCGGCCCCGGCAGTGGCGGGCGGGGCGGGGGACCCTGACCTGGACCCGGCGGGGAGCCAGGAGCGGGACCCCCGTTCGGCCCGGATCTGAGGAAGGCCGCGTAGGCCGCCTCCACAGACCTGGGGCTGGGCACTCGGCCCAGCCCCAGGGTGCGCGCGGCCCTTCTGAGCGCCCCGGCCACCAGCTCGCCGGTGCGGCCCAGCTCCTCCGCGAACGTCCCCGGCGGCGCGGCGGCGAGCGCGTACGCCTGCCGGGTGACGTCCGTGAAGACGGACTGGACCCGCTTATAGGCCAGGTAGCGCGGCAGGTCGCGGGACATCCCTGCGGAGGCGCCGGGCAGGTGCCGCTCCACCTCCCGGGCCCAGCGGCTGAGCAGCCGGTGCTCCTGGGCCGGGGGGTAGCGCATCAGGTGCAGGTGGGTGGCCACGTCGTAGAGCGGGTCCCCGACCAGGGCCAGCTCCCAGTCGATGGTCCACAGCCGGCCGTCGGCCTCCGCGACGATGAGGTTGTCGCGGTGCAGGTCGCCGTGCAGCAGGCAGAAGGGCCGGTCGGTCAGCAGGGCCGCGTCCCGGGCCAGCGGCCCGGTGGGGGAGAGGACCGCGGGGTCCACCCCGAGCCCGGCGAACAGGCGGCCCAGCGCCGGGCGGTGCGCGGCGTACACGTGGCGGCGGGTGAAGCGGACCAGCCGCCGCAGGAACGCCCGGCCCGAGCGCGGGCGTTCCCCCGGCGGGCAGCGGTGGAGCAACGCCAGGGCGCTGGGCCGGACCTGCGCCAGCGCGCCGAAGAACGCGACGAGCTGATCGAGGTGCGGGCCATCGAGCGCGGTGCCGGGCGGGTGGGTCCTGGAGAGCGGCTCGCCCTCGATGTAGCCCTGCACACGCAGGTCGCCCTCGTCGAGCCGGTAGACGGGCGCGATGCGCTCCATGCCCAGTAACGCCAGCTCGATCAGCAGGTCTTCCTCGCTGTCGAAGCAGCGCGGGTCGTAGCGGAACGCCCCGGGTCGGGGCCGGGCCGCCTTGAGGCGGCCGAGGGAGGCGAGGTCGCCTCCCGGCTGGAGGATCTGCCAGACGCGGTGGTGACCGCGCAGCGTGGTCAGGGGCGCTGGGGGCCCGGGCAGCGGCGGCTGGCTCATGGTGGTGGCCTTCCGGCAGCGTGTGGGTGAACGAGTAGCGACACGGTACGCCGCGGGGGCCGCGCTGCCGATGGCTCACTTGGGTGCTCACCCGAAGGTGGGGGCGATGAGGGCGGTCAGGACTTGTTCGAGGGAGCGCACCACGTGGCGCGCGCCCTCCGCCGCGAAGGCCGCCGCGGCGGCCTCGTCGGGCGCGTACCCCAGGAAGGGCACCCCGGCCGCGCGGGCGGCGGCCTGGTCGGCGGTGGAGTCCCCGATCATCAGGGAGCTGTGCGGCTCGCCCCCGGTGGAGGCCAGGGCCCGCAGCACCGAGTCGGGGTGCGGCTTGAGCAGGGCGACGTCCCCGGTGCGGCCGTGGACGCGGCCGCCGACGTAGCCGGCCAGGTCGTGGCGGCGGAGGTAGGCGTCCGCCGCGCGGGGGGAGTTGTTGGTCGCGATGGCCACCTGTCTGCCGCGGGTGGAGAGCGCGGCGATGAGCGCGGCGGCGTACGGGGTGGGGTGGGCGCTGGCAGCCGCGGACACCTCCTCGCGGGTGAGGGCCTCCTCCAGGCCGTGGACCACGCCCGGCGGGGGGTTGCGGCGGGCGATGCCGCGCAGCACCTGGTGCGGGTCGGGGGAGGCGCGTAACTCCGGGGTGAGCAGCGAGGTCACCGACAGTTCGGCGGCCAGCTCGCGGAGCCGGTGCGCGATGCTCTCCGCCGTGTGGACGGCGAAGAGGCGGCAGACAGGGCCGTCGAAGTCGAAGAGAACACAGCGGGCATTACTGATGAGTTCCCTCATTTAACCCAGTGTGAGCGGTTGGGCCAGCGTTGACCAGAGGGACTCGAACCACTGGTGTGACTCTTCAACAAACGCGGTGTCCGAGGAAGACCGGAATACTTTTGAGCTGAGCCCGAGGACGTCGTAGATCTCGAGCTGCTCCCGCTCGTATTCGACCACGCGGGGAACGACCTGGTAGTAGGCGGTCAGAACCTCTCTCCCGTTGAGCAGATACAGCTTCTGGACGGGCGTAATGGGAACCGACCGGATTTCCACGCGGACGTCAGGAACCAGCTGCATCTCGGCCAGAGATGTCAGCTGGTGGCGAAGAGAGGTCGAGAACGTGCGGGTGAGCTGGCGCAGGCGGGCCAGCGGGCGGCGGTCGGAGGGGTCGGAGACCAGCCGGGGGTAGGCCAGCGGCGCGTCCGGGTTGGGCAACAGGACGCGGATGGCGATGGACTTGGGCGTCAGCTCCCCGGCGGAGATGGCCACCAGGGGGGCGGCCAGCGCGGAGTTGAGCGTCTCGGTGGTCAGGCAGAAGGCGTCGATGGTGATGTCCTGGGCCTGGAACGCCACCGCTATCCGGTCCGCCACCGCCACCCCGGCCGGGCGGGGGCTGTCGGAGGCGGGAGCGCTCACGACGGCGGGGGCGCCGCGTCCCCGGGCGCTGAGGTAGCCCTCCCGCTCCAGGATCGCCAGCGCCTGGCGGACGGTGGTGCGGTTGACCCCGAACTCGTCGGTCAGGGCCCGCTGGGTGGGCAGCCTCGCGTTCCGCGGCAGCGTCCCCGAGCGTATGCGGTCCCGAAGCGTGCCGGCGATGTGGTCGGCGGTGAGTGGGTCGCCCGGGGGCTCGCTGCCCCGCTCCCCCTCGCCGCCGTCCACCTGTTGATCTTCGTCGCCTTCCGGCACGGGCTCCTGACTCACGGCACTCACCATACAAGTTTCAGCCAGATACGGACCGTTGATATGAGGACGTTTCCCAGCCGACGCCAAGTGGGCAAAACAAGCGTATAGTTGGCGTACAACTTAGCCAACTTTCTGCAACCTCGGCGAACTTGGCGCAGAAGGCGCCGGTTGCCACGATGTGAGGAGGGGTCATGCTCGTCTCCACGATCACCGTGGCTGCCTTCGGCATCGCGGTGGAGCGGGCGGTGGAGATCCAGTTCGGACTGCCGGGCCTCATCGGCCTGCTGATCCTGCGGACCGGGATGCGCAGGCGGAACCGCACCTGCACATCCGTGGGCGCGACGGTCTTATTGACGCTGCTGGTGAGCAACTTCTAGCGACGCAAAATCTTCGGATTGTCGTAAGAGTCGGGGGGCTCCATGGCGGCGGCGGAACGGGCACGCGGCACGGGAAGCACGGACGGCACACGCACCACCGGAAGAACACGATGCACGACGGGCAGCACTACTAGAAGATATCGGGACACCAGGGGCGGCGCCCCGTGTGGAACAGCGAATCCGCGCGGGCCGTCGCCCCACTCGTGTGCTCCTCCAGGTCGCCGAAGGCCGCCAGCGAGGAGGCCGTGACGTCCCCGAGGTAGAGCGCGGCCAGGGCGCCCGTGGACAGCGTCAGGTCGGCGGCCCGCCCGGCCGGGGCCGGGGCGCAGTCCGCGCCCTCGGGGCCCGCCGCGAGCAGGTACCGCCCGGAGACCAGGCCGAGGGGGTCGCGCACCTCGATCGCCAGCTCGCCGGCGGCCGGATACGTCCGGGCCCGCAGCATCCGCGGCACGTCCAGCGGGCGCAGCCACAGGAAGTCGGCCTGGGTCTCCACCGAGGCGGCCCGCGGGTCGGGCAGCACCGCGGGCAGCGGCGCGTCCGGCGCGGTGCGCGAACTCACCAGCCCCGTCACCCAGTCCAGCGAGAGCACGAACCGCCACAGCAGCCGCTCGACGGCCGGGGAAGTGGCTGTCAGCCCGGCGACGGTCGCGGTGTTCTTCGGGAGCATCCCGGCCCACGCGTCGTCGGTCGTGAAGGTGGCCAGGCCCTGGGGCACCCCGTCCGCGTCCCGGTGCAGCACGTGGAACGGCTCGCGCCAGGGCTCGTCCCAGCGGACCTCGCCGGTGTACCGCTCCCAGAAGAGCCGCGAGCGGTCGATCGCGCCCGCCTGCCCGAGCCGGAACCGGTCGTACATCTCCGGGGCCGCCTTGCGCACCTCGGCGCCGTCCACGAAGGCCAGCTCCCCCCCGGCCCCCGCTCCTTCGCCCGCGCCCGGGGCCCAGCGCGGGTCCAGGCCGGCCCGCGTGACGTCCACGCGCCAGGTGACCGCGGTGGTGGCCGGGCCGAAGCCGAAGCGGCCGTAGATCGGGTACTCGGCGGCGATGAGGGTGGCCACGACGTCGCCGCGCTCCTTGGCGGCGGCCAGGTCGGCGGCCATCATCCCGCTCAGCAGCCCGCGCCGCCGGTGCGTGGCCGTGACGGTCACCGAGGATATGGCGTCGGCGGCGACCGTCCCCCCGCCCGGGACGGTCAGCCGCTGGTCGAAGCTGCGGAAGGTGGCCACGCAGCGGTCCCCGTCGAAGGCGCCCTGCGCCCGCCCCAGGTCCATGCGCGCGACCCGCTCCGCCAGCACTTCGTCGCTCAGGTCGGGCGGGCTGAGGAACCCGAGGTGCACGGCGCGGAGCCAGGCGCGGGAGGCGGCGTCGTCGCCGGCCACGAAACGGGTGTCGAGAGACATGTGTTCGAGGCTACGTCCGCCCACTGACAGACGGCCACGGAGTTTTCCCGCGGCCCCACGGGGCCCGGGGAAGGGGGCGCGAGGCGGCCCGCCCCGGCCGTTTCAGAACGCCGCGCGCACCTCGCCGACGGGGAGCCCGGCGCCCAGCACCACCTCCGGCGGGAGGGCAGCCGACACCGCGGCCGGGTCCACGCCCAGCCCCCGCAGCGCCGCCGCCAGGACCGCGAGCCGCGCCCGTGCCGCCCCGTCCTCGATCTTGAACGCCAGCGCCCGGCCGTCCGGCAGCGCCACCGCCTGCACCCCCTCCGCGCCCAGCTTGGAGAGCGTTCCCGGCACCGCCCGCATCAGCAGCGTGTCCGGCCGCCCCGTGCCCCCGACGTACTCGGGGTGCGCCCGCATCGCGTCCGCCACCCGCCGCCGGGGCGTGCCCGGCTCCGCCAGTACGAGGGAGCGGAACGCCCGCGCCAGGCCGGTCAGCGAGTACGCCGGGAGCGGGGCCCCGCAGCCGTCCACGCCGGTGCGCGCCACCGGCTCGCCGGTCGCCTCGGTCACCGTCTCCTCGATCAGCCGCTGGAGGGGGTGGCCGGGGTCGAGGTAGGAGTCCAGCGGCCAGCCGCGTTCGGCGCAGACCGAGAGCATCGCGGCGTGCTTGCCCGAGCAGTTCATCGCCAGCCGCGAGGCCGGGCCCTCGCCCTCGCCGAACCCCGGGCGTTCCGCCGGGCAGCCCAGCGCCTCCTCGGTCAGCCCGCGCTCGGCCAGCATCCGCGCCACCAGCTCGCGGTGGAACGGCTCCCCGGCGTGGCTGGCCGCGGCCAGCGCCAGGCGTTCCCCCGCCAGGTCCAGGCCCGCGCGCAGCACGCCGGCCGCCTGCATCGGCTTATTGCTGGACCGGGGGAAGACGGGGGCGCGCACGTCGCCCAGCGCCCGCGCGAGGGAGCCGTCGGGCGCCAGCACCACGAGCGCGCCCCGGTGCCGGCTCTCCACGAACCCGGATCTCACCACCTCGGCGAGCACCGGCGGGGCCTCCCCGGAAGGGGGCGCGGTGCCGGGAACAGTGCCGGGAGCGGTCTCGGACATGCGCGCCGCCTTCCGTGGGGCCGGCCGTTCCCCCGGCCGGGCGGCCGGGGCGTTCAGGAGAGCAGGTCGTCGATCTGGGCCTCGCCCTCGCGGTACCGCCGGGCGATCTCCGCCCCGCAGGCGTCCGCGGTGCGATGCAGCTCCTGCCGCCGCCGCGACAGCCGCGCCTCGCAGCGGGCCAGCCGGCCCAGCGCGTCGTGGAGCTCGTCGTCGGTCAGCGCGCTGGGGTCGGACAGCTCGACCTCCCCGAGCATGTCCTCCGCGAGCCGCCGGTACTCCTCCCCGACCGGGGTCGTGACGGTCACGTGCCGGGCCGAGGGGCGCTGCGCGGAGGGCCCGTCGGCCAGGATCGAGGGCAGGGCCTCCAGCAGCCCGGCGTCCGGGGTGACCCGGCGCCGACCCTCGGCCTGGAGGATGTCGATCCGGCCCTGGAGCAGCCGCCGCACGTAGCCGATGTCGCCCTCCTCGCGGACGGCGGCCCGGCGCAGCTCGCGGACCTCGTTCAGCGCGAGGGAGGTCAGGTCCGGCTCCCGGGAGGAACGGCCGCCGGTCTCCGCCGCGGCCGGGGAAGCCGCCCCGGCCCCCGCCCCGGCGCCCGCCCGGGGGGGCAGGCCGGCCCCGCCCGCGCCCTCGGTCCGCTCCCACGCGCCCTGGGCGCCGGTCCGCGCCGTCCTGCCGAGACCCGGTGTGCTCATGCGCTTTAGTCCCCTCGTACCCGTTTCGGTCCGGTGGCGCCCTACGTACCCCGTGCCACGCATCGTGTCACTGTGTACCCACCCCGCGCCCAGGCCGTGGCACCCATCCGGATACCGGTCGCCGGGAGGGAACGTTCCGGCACAATGGCCGCCATGCGAGCGGTGGTACAGCGGGTGGACGGCGCGGCCGTCACCGTCGGCGGCGAGACGGTCGGGGAGATCACGGGCCAGGGCCTGTGCGTGCTGGTGGGCGCCACGCACGCGGACACGCCCGAGACCGCCGCGCGGATGGCGCGGAAGCTGTGGACGCTGCGGGTGCTTGAGGGCGAGAAGTCCTGCTCGGACGTGGGGGCGCCGCTGCTGGTCGTCTCCCAGTTCACTCTCTACGGTGACGCGCGCAAGGGCCGGCGCCCGACCTGGCAGGCCGCGGCGCCCGGCGAGCTGGCCGAGCCGCTGGTGGAGGCCGTCTGCGCGGACCTGCGCGCCCTCGGCGCCGAGGTGGCCACCGGCCTCCCCCAGCCTGGCGGCTGGGGGTGCCCCCAACGGCGCCGACATGGGGGTACCTCCCAGCCGCCAGGCTGGGGGAGCGTGTCGCTCACGAACGACGGCCCCTTCACCGTGCTGCTGGAGATCGACTAGCGCCGCGCCCCCCGCCGCCTCACCCCAGGTGCTCGGCCAGGAAGTCCAGGCCGCCGGGCAGCCCGTCGATCCAGTACTGCCACTCGTGGATCCCCTCGCGGGCCATGAACCGGTGCTCCAGGCCCTTGGCCGTCATCGCCAGGTGCAGGTCGGCGTTGGCCTCGAAGAACTCGTCGTAGGAGCCGCAGTCCAGGTAGTAGGCGGTCCGGGACAGCTCGGCGGCGGGGGTGCGCTCCAGCACGCGGAAGAGGTTCCAGTGCAGGTAGCGCTCGTTCAGCCGGGCCTCGCCCTCCAGGTCGCGCCCGAAGGCCGCGCCGAAGCGCCAGTTGTAGCCCGCCATGTCCAGCGCCACGTGCTGGGCGTCGGTGCGCAGCCCGACGCTCAGCCCGATCGCGGCGGCGAACGTCCCCGGCGCGCGCATCGCGAACGACAGCGAGCCGAAGCCGCCCATGGACAGGCCGCCGATGCCCCGCCGTTCGGCCGCGCCGCCCGCGCGGTAGCGGTCCTCGACGTACGGCAGGAACTCCGTGGTGAACATGTCGGCCCACGGGAAGCCGCCGTCCGCGTCGTTCATCCAGTACACCAGCGGCTGCTCGGCCGAGGGCCGGGAGGTGTCCCGGCGGCCGTCGGGCATGACGACGACCAGCGGGGGGATGCGGCGGCGGGCGATGGCCCGGTCCAGGATCTCGCGGGCGTTGCCCATCCGCAGCCACTCGTCGTTCTGGCCGGTGGCGCCGTGCAGGAGATAGAGCACGGGGTAGGGGTGGCGGCGGCGGGCGTTCCAGCCGGGGGGCAGGTACAGGGAGTAGAGCACGTCCATGCCCAGCGTGCGGCTGCGCATGGGCAGGTTCTCGCGCACCCGGCCGCGGGCGGCCGTCGTGTGGGGCGCGGCCTGGGCCGTCCCCGCCCCGGTGGTGAGAACGGCCGCGGTGGCGGTGGTCGCGGTGGTCGCGGTGATCAGCGTCCGGCGCTTCATGCCGGTACCTCCCTGGTCCCGTAGCGGTGTTCCCGGCGGGGCGGACGTTACATCGCCGAATACGAGTCGACAATGCCGAACGCCGAACCGGTTCGCGGGACCGCATGCCCGCCTCCCCGGGCCTTCGCGAACGAAATGAACGCAAGCGTGACGGCACTCACACGGGCGGGGAAAGTCTCGGGGGTTGGCCCTGCCCGCCCCTGCCCGTCCCCCCGACCCGACCTGGAGGCACCCCGTGGCTGCACCGTCCGCCCGGCGGCGTGACCGGACCCACTACCTGTATCTCGCGGTGATCCTGGCGGTCGTCGCCGGCATCGCGGTCGGGCTCGCCGCCCCCGACGTGGGCACCGAGCTGAGGCCCCTCGGCACCGGCTTCGTCAACCTGATCAAGATGATGATCTCGCCGGTCATCTTCTGCACGATCGTGCTCGGCATCGGATCGGTCCGCAAAGCCGCGAAGGTCGGCGCCGTCGGCGGCCTCGCCCTGGGCTACTTCCTGGTGATGTCCACCCTCGCCCTGGCCGTGGGCCTGGTCGTCGGCAACATCCTGGAGCCGGGCGCCGGCCTGCACCTCACCGAGGACGCCCGGGGCGTGGGCGCCGAACAGGCCGAGGGAGCGGCCGAGTCCACCACCGACTTCCTGCTCGGGATCATCCCGGCCACCATGGTCTCCGCCTTCACCGAGGGCGAGGTTCTCCAGACCCTGCTCGTCGCGCTCCTGGCCGGCTTCGCGCTCCAGGCGATGGGCGCGGCCGGGGAGCCGGTGCTGCGGGGCATCGGGCACGTGCAGCGGATGGTCTTCCGGGTGCTCGGCATGATCATGTGGGCCGCGCCGGTGGGCGCGTTCGGGGCGATCGCCGCGGTGGTGGGGGAGACCGGGACGGACGCGCTGCGCTCGCTGGCCGTCATCATGGTCGGCTTCTACGCGACCTGCCTGATCTTCGTCTTCGTCGTCCTGGGGCTGCTGCTGCGCGTGGTCGCCGGGATCAACATCTTCTCCCTGCTGCGCTACCTGGGCCGGGAGTTCCTGCTGATCCTGTCCACCTCCTCCTCCGAGTCGGCCCTGCCGCGCCTGATCGCCAAGATGGAGCACGCGGGCGTCTCCCGGCCGGTCGTCGGCATCACGGTCCCCACCGGGTACTCCTTCAACCTCGACGGGACCGCGATCTACCTCACCATGGCCTCACTGTTCATCGCGGAGGTGATGGGCGATCCGCTGTCCCTGGGCGAGCAGGTCTCGCTGCTGGCGTTCATGATCATCGCCTCCAAGGGCGCGGCCGGGGTCACCGGCGCCGGTCTCGCAACGCTGGCCGGCGGGCTCCAGTCCCACCGGCCCGAACTCCTCGACGGCGTCGGCCTGATCGTCGGCATCGACCGCTTCATGAGCGAGGCCCGCGCCCTGACCAATTTCGCGGGCAACGCGGTCGCCACGGTCGTCATCGGCACGTGGACCAAGGAGGTCGACCGCGCCCGCATGCGCGAGGTCCTGGGCGGCGCGCTCCCCTTCGACGAATCCACGCTGGGGGCGGACGGCCACGGGGCCCCGGCCGCGACGGACGCGCCCGGGGCCGAGGCCCCGGAGCCGTCCGGCGCCCTCCCGGCGCCGCGCCCGGAGCCCGCCACCCCGCCGCCCGGCGGGCCCGGCTCGGGAGAGGAACCGGCCGAGGTGCTCCCGGCCCAGCGCTAGCCCGGGCCCCCGGCCCGGAGGGCGTGCGCGGCGCGCGGGCGCGCGCCGCGCCTCGGCACTGCGCCGAGACGGCCAGGCCGGCCCAGGCCACCGCACCGGCCACCCGCCGCAGCGGACCGCGTCACGGAAGCCGCCGGTTCTCCGGGCCACCCGTGTGGTCCGGGGACCGGCGCCGGAAGGCGCACCCGGGCGGGTCCCCCCGGGACCGTGCCGACGCGGCGGCGGCCGGTCCGCATCGGGCCTGCGGCCCGGCCCCGGCGGGCCCCTCGGGAGGGGCCGCAGGGGCCAGGCGTCGGGCCTCCGGCTCGCGCGCCGGGGCGTCCCCCGGCGCGTACGCGCCCGCGCGCCGCAGGGCCCGCCCCACGCGGGTCGCGGCGCGGAGCCGTGCCGGGGCGACCGAGGCGCGCCCTAAGGCGCGACCACGACCTCCTGCGCCGCCGGGGTCGTGTCGGCCAGCAGCGGCGCGTCCGTGGGGACGTTGCGTTTGATCAGGGCCAGGGCGATGGGGCCCAGTTCGTGGTGGCGGGCCGCGGTGGTGACGAAGCCGATGGGGCGGGCCTCGGGGCCATCCGAGGCGAGGCGGACCGGGGCGCCGTGCTCGGGGAGGCGGACCTCGCTGCCGTCCAGGTGCAGGAAGACCAGGCGGCGCGGCGGGCGGCCGAGGTTGTGCACCCGGGCCACCGTCTCCTGGCCCCGGTAGCACCCCTTCTGCAGGTGTACGGCCGTCTCCAGCCAGCCCAGCTCGTGCGGGATCGTGCGGTGGTCGGTCTCCCGGCCCAGCCGCGGCCGGTGCGCCTCCACGCGCAGCGCCTCGTACGCCAGCACCCCCGCCGGGGGCCCGCCGAGCGCGGCGGTGAACGGCCCCAGCTCGCCCCGCGGCAGGAACAGGTCCCGCCCGTGCGGCGTCTCGCGCACCACCGACCCCGTCGGGACGGAGGCGATCGACCCGGCCGGGAGGTGCACCACGGCGAACTCGCCGGTCCGGTCCGCGATCTCGACCCGGTAGAAGAACCGCATGCTCTCCAGGTACGCGATCAGGGAAGCCGCCGCGCCCGGCTCGGTGTGCGCCCAGGTCGTCGCCCCGTCGTCCACCAGGTAGAGGACGTGCTCGATGTGGCCCTGCGCGCTGAGGATCAGCGCCTCGGTGGCGCGCCCGGGCTCCAGCTCCGTGACGTGCTGGGTGAGCAGCAGGTGCAGCCAGGCCAGCCGGTCGGCCCCCGAGACGGCCACCACGTCACGGTGCGAGAGGTCGACGAAGCCCTCGCCGCGGGCCAGCGCCCGCTGCTCCTTGAAGAGATCGCCGTAGTGCGCGGCGACCCCGGCGTCCGGGGCGTCGGCGGCCACGGCGCCGGGCAGGTTCAGCAGCGGACTCGCGTAGGGCGCGTGGGACATGCGTCCAGCCTACGGCGCGCCGCCGCCCTCGCCCCCGGCCGCCGGGGCCTCGTCGGCGCCGAGGCCGGCGCGGTCGCCGCGCGAGCACTCCTCGCAGCGGCCGAAGATCGCGAAGTGCCGCAGGTCGGTGTCGAAGCCGAAACGCTGCCGCAGCCGCTCCGCGAACGGCTCGGCCATCTCCAGGTCCGCCTCCAGCACCGTCTCGCAGTCCCGGCACATCAGGTGCAGGTGGTGGTGGCGCTCGGCCAGGTGGTACGTCGGGGCGCCGTGGCCGAGGTGGGCGTGGGAGACCAGGCCCAGCTCCTCCAGCAGCTCCAGGGTGCGGTAGACGGTCGAGATGTTGACCCCGCCCGCGGTGCGGCGTACCTCGGTGAGGATGGCCTCCGGCGTGGCGTGCTCCAGGCGGTCCACAGCCTCCAGCACCAGCTGGCGCTGCGGGGTCAGCCGGTAGCCGCGCTTGCGCAGATCAGTCTGCCAGTCGGTGCTCACCATCTTCCCCAGTGTAGGAGGCGCCGGAGGGCACGGACCCCGCCCGAGGGGACGCGACGGGGTCCGTGCGAGGAGGCGCTCCCAGCTTGCGCCCTCGGGTGTCAAACCGCCGTAAGGGCCCGCGCCGGGGACAGCCGCGCCGCGCGCACCGCCGGCCAGAACCCGGCCAGCGCCCCGATCACGGCCGTCGCGGCGAGCCCGCCGGCCGTGGACCAGGCCGGGACCAGCGCGGGCCAGCCCCGCGCCGCCGCCCAGGCCGCCGTGACGCCGGTGCCGGCCAGCACGCCGCCCGCCCCGCCCAGCGCCGAGAGCAGCAGCGACTCGGCCAGGAACTGCGCGCGGATCTGGCCCCGGGTGGCGCCCAGCGCGCGGCGCAGCCCGATCTCGGAGCGGCGCTCCAGCACCGAGATGACCATCGTGTTGGCTATCCCGACCCCGCCCACCAGCAGGGCCACCGCGCCCAGGCCCAGCAGCAGCCCGCTCAGCGCCTCGTCCGCCGCCTGCTGGGCCGCGAGCGCGTCGGAGGGCCGGGAGACCTCCACCTCGTTGGGCGCGGCCGGGTTGGCGGTGGCCGCGAGCACGGCCTGCACGTCCGTGACGGCCGCCGGGTCGGCGCGGGCGTAGACGGTGGTGGGCGAGCCGTCGAAGCCCAGCTCGCGCTCGGCGTAGGCCCGGCCGACCAGGGCCGCCGCGTCCAGCTCGGGGGCCAGCGGCGCCGGGTGCAGCAGCCCGGTCACGGTGAACCACCGCCCGCCCAGCCACACCTGAACGTCCGGCCCCGGCCGGTGCACGCCCAGCCGCGCGGCGGCGTCCGCGCCGAGGACCACGGCCGGGTAGGCGGCGGTGGCCTCGTTCAGCCACGCGCCCTCGGCCACCTCGGCGCCCACGGTCGCGGGCAGGCCCAGGTCCGCCGCGTACACCCCGATCCCGCCGGTCTCCGGCTCGGGAACGCGGTCGGTGCGGTAGACGCCGGCGTCCAGCAGGGCCGTCGCGCTGACCGACTCCACCGGCTGAATGCGGCCGATCATCTCGGTCGCCGTGCCGGGCAGGGCCGCCGCGCCGCCGCCGATGCTCTGGCCGGGGGCGACGGTCAGCAGGTTGGTGCCCAGGGCGTCGAGCTGCCGGTCGAGCCCGGCCCGGCTGGAGGAGGAGATCCCGACCACGGCGATCATGGCCGCGATCCCCAGGGCGATCCCCAGCGCCGAGAGCACCACCCGCACCGGCCGCGCCCGCAGCCCGGCGGCCCCGACCCGCGCGACGTCCACGGGCCGCAGCCGCGCGGGCCTCGGCGCCCGGCGCGCCGCCGCACGAGCCCTGTCCCGGCTCATGACGCGCCCCCGGTGTCCTCGGTGATCCGCCCGTCGCGCAGGCGGACGCGGCGGGGGAGGGTCGCGGCGATGTCGCGGTCGTGGGTGATGACCACGACGGCCGTCCCGGCGGCGTTCAGCTCGCGCAGCAGCTCCATCACGCGCTCGCCCGAGGCCGTGTCCAGCGCCCCGGTCGGCTCGTCGGCGAGCAGCAGCAGGGGGCCCGCCGCGCCCGAGCCCGGCGCGGGGTCGGCCAGCACCGCGCGGGCGATGGCGCACCGCTGCTTCTCGCCGCCGGACAGCTCGTGCGGCCGGTGCCCGAGCCGGTGCTCCAGGCCCACCCGGCGCAGCGCGGCCTCGGCCAGTTCCCGGCGCCGGGCGCGCGGCACGCCGCCGTACAGCAGCCCGTCCGCGACGCTGTCCCGCACGGGAACGCCCGGCGCCAGGTGGAACTGCTGGAACACGAAGCCGATGGTCCGCGCCCGCAGCGCGGAGAGCTGTCCGTCCGGCAGCGCGGCCACGTCGTGGCCGTCGATGCGCACCGTGCCGGAGGTGGGCCGTTCCAGGGTGCCCAGGACGTTCAGCAGCGTGGACTTGCCGGAGCCGGAGGGGCCGACGACGGCGAGGAGCTCGCCGCGCCGGATGCTCAGCGTGGCCTCCTCCAGGGCGGTCACCGGGCCGTACGCGCGCCCGGCGCGGATCAGCTCGGCCACCGGCGGCGGCTCAACGCCCGGGGCAGGGGCGGTCGCGGCGGGGGCCGCGGCGGGCGCGCTCACTCCGGCACCCCCACGACGGTGCCCTCGGCGATGCCCTCGCCGGAGACCTCCACCAGCCCGTCCGCGAACAGGCCCGTCTCGACGCGGACGTACGCCGTCCCGCCGCCCTCGGCCACCTCCACGCCGTAGCCGCCCTCCCGGAGCGCGACCAGGGCGTTCACCGGCACGGCCAGCACGTCCTCGCGCCGCTCGGCGGTCAGCCGGACGGTCACGGGGGCGGCCTGGTAGGTGCCCAGCGCGTCCTGGTCGGCCACGGACAGCTCCAGCGGGATGGTCACCTCGGCCTCGGGGTCCGCCTCGCCGCCCGGGGCGGCGGTGGCCGCGCCCACGTGCGTCACCTCCGCCTCCAGCTCGGTGCCGTCCGGGAGTCCGACGGTCGCGGCCGTGCCCTCGGCGGCCAGGTCCTCAAGCCCGGCCTCCAGCGCGACGTCGATCCGCCGCTCGGTGCCGGTGATGTCGAGCACCGGCCCGGAGGCGGGGGCGCCCGGCGCGGCGTGCAGCGCCTGCACGCGGGCCGCGCCCCCCGCGACGGCCGCCTCGCCCGGCAGCACCGCGCCGGTCCCGGGACGGCCCAGGTCCTCCTGCCAGGCGGCGACGGCCTCGGCCGTGCCCTGGCTGTAGGTGGCGTCGGCCGTGAAGCCCTCGTAGCCCAGGGCGGCGAGGTTCTCCTCAAGCAGCTCCACGTCCGGGCCCTCCACGCCCGGCTCCAGCGGGCGGTAGAGCGGCTGGGCGCCGTAGAGCAACGGCACCGGCTGGGCGTTGACCGTGTACAGCGGCTCGCCGCGGGAGACGGTGTCCCCGGGGTCGGGGAGCCAGGTCAGCATCCCGGGGCCGTCCGGGGCGTCCGGAGCCGGGGCCTGCACGGTGACCGGGTCCCCGTGGCTGAGCGTGCCGGTGACCTCCTCGGTCCTGGTCAGCGTCGCGGTGGTGACCTCGGCCGTGGCGGGCGGCCCGTCGGGCGCCTCCCCGCCGGTCTCCGCGCTTCCGCCGCCGAACCCGGAGGCGGCCACGGCCGCCGCGCCCGCCACCGCCACAGCGCCGAGCGCGGCCAGCGCGCCCCGCGCCCTCACGGGGTCTCAGCCCCACGGAAGCCCTCGACGAACTCCCGGCAGGCGTCCAGCGCCGCGTCGAAGCCCGGCGCGGAGGGGTCCACGGCGTCCGGGCCGAAGCCCTCGGGGCCCGGGTCGGGCATGTCCACGCCGTTCTCGCGCATGCAGGCGGCGAAATCCCGCATGCCGTCGAGCTGTTCCTCGTCCGGCTCGGGCCGGTCCTGGAGGTCCGGCGGCGCCAGGTCGCGGCACGCCTCGTACGCCGTCATCAGCGCCTCGCGCCCGCCGGCCTCCTGGGCCGCCCGCTCGAAGTCGATCTCGCCGGTCGCGGGGTCCGGGTCGGGCACGTCGAGGCCGTTCTCCCGCAGGCACGCGGCGAACGCCTGCGCCTGCTCCGCCGGGTCCTCCTCCGCGCCGCTCCCGCCGGTGCCGCCCTCCTCGACGGAGGCCACGCCGCCGCCGTCCGAGCCGCCGCCTCCGCAGGCGGTCAGGGACAGGAGCAGCAGCGCGAGGAACGCCAGGAGCAGGGCGCCGCGGGCCCGTGCGGGCCGGGGGCCGGTCCCCGCGAGGGGGACGGTGTGTGTCGTCGTCATGGCGGCGATGCTCGGCGCCCCGGCTGGGTGTCCGCTGCGCGCCGCCTGAACGTCCGCTGGGAGTATGGCGCAGTCATCTGCGGTGCGGAGCGAGGAGCGTGGTGGAGTGGATCTCGGACTGGCGGAGCGCGTCTACGTCGTGACCGGCGGCAGCAAGGGCCTGGGCTTCGCGACGGCCGAGGCGCTGGTCGCGGACGGCGCCCGGGTGCTGATCTCCTCGCGCGACGAGCGGAACGTGGCCGCGGCGGTCGAGCGGCTGGGCGGCGCGGAGGGCCGGGCGGCCGGGGCGGTGGCGCACCTCGGGGACCCCGAGGCGGCGGAACGGCTGGTGGCCGCGGCGCTGGAACGCTTCGGGCGGCTGGACGGCGCGCTGGTCTCCGTCGGCGGGCCGCCGCCGGGGACGGCGGCCTCGGCGGGGGACGAGCAGTGGCGGGCGGCGTTCGAGTCGGTCTTCCTCGGCGCGGTGCGCACGGCCAGGACCGTCATCGGGCGCCTCGAGGCGGGGGGCGCGGTGGGCCTGGTGCTCTCCTCCTCGGCCCGCTCCCCGATCCCGGGCCTCGGCATCTCCAACGGCCTGCGCCCCGGGCTGGCCATGGTCGCCAAGGACATGGCGGACGAGTTCGGGCCCGCCGGCATCCGCGTCTTCGGCCTCCTGCCGGGGCGCGTCTCCACGGACCGGATGCGCGAGCTCGACGCCGGCGCCGACGAGGCGGCCCGCGCCCGCGCCCTGGAGGCGATCCCGCTGCGCCGCTACGCCACCCCCGAGGAATTCGGCCGCACCGCCGCCTTCCTCCTCTCCCCGGCCGCCTCCTACCTCACCGGCCTCACCGTCCCCGTGGACGGCGGCGCCCTCCGCACGCCGTAGGTCCCACTTGGGGCCCGCCCGGAGACGTGGGCCCACGCCCGGGGCGCGTGCGCGGCGTCCGCCGGGTCCGTGCCCTCGCGGCGTCGGCCGCGTGCCCGGTTCCCGGGCTCTGCCCGGGGTGGGCCGACGGCTCCGCTGCCCGGCTTCCGCCGAAGCGGGCCCGCTCGCGCAGCGGGCCGGCGCCCCGGCCGGGAAGCCCCCGCCGAGGCGCGGATCCCGCTCAAGGCGAGCAGGACGGCGGAGGCGGCGGCAGCGTCAGGCGGAAGGCCGCGCCGTGGGGTTCGGCCGGGGCGTGGGTGAGGGTGCCGCCGTGGGCCCGGGCCAGGGCGGCGGCGATGGAAAGGCCCAGGCCCGTGCCGCCGTCGTGGGGGCGCGCGGGGTCCGCGCGGTAGAGGCGGTCGAAGACGCGGGAGGCGTGCTCGGGCGGGATGCCGGGGCCCGTGTCGGCGACCTCCGCCACGGCCGTTCCTCCCGGGCCCGTGGCCGTGCGGACGGCGATCGCCGCGCCCGGCGGCGTGTGGCGCAGGGCGTTGGTCAGCAGGTTGCTGAGGATCTGCCGCACCCGCAACGGGTCCCCGAACGCCAGGGCCGGGCCCGGTCCATCCAGCGAGATGGCGCGTTCCGGGTGCTGGGCACGGGCGGCCCGCACCAGGTCGGCGGCCGGCTCCCGCAGGTCCAGCGGGCGGGGCGAGAGCGCGGGCTGCTCGTCCAGCCGGGCCAGCAGCAGCAGGTCCGTGACCAGCACACCCATCCGCCGCGCCTCCGCCTCGATCCGCGCCAGCGCCCCGGCCGGGTCCCCGCCGCGCCGGCTCAGCTCCGCGAAGCCGCGGATCGTGGTCAGCGGCGTCCGCAGCTCGTGCGAGGCGTCCGAGAGGAACCGCCGCAGCCGCCGCTCCGAGTCCCGCCGCGCAGTGATCTCCCGCTCGACCCGGTCCAGCATGGCGTTCATCGCCCGCCCCAGCCGCCC
Source organism: Streptomyces boetiae (assembly GCF_031845405.1). Taxonomy (NCBI): domain Bacteria; kingdom Bacillati; phylum Actinomycetota; class Actinomycetes; order Kitasatosporales; family Streptomycetaceae; genus Streptomyces; species Streptomyces boetiae. Next base: position 221,480 of record NZ_JAVREN010000001.1, on the reverse strand, counting down.
CGGCTCGGTCCGCGGATCGGCAAAGGGCACGCGGCGGGCGAAGTCCCCGCCGGAGATCGCCGCCGCCGTCGCCTCCATCCGCGTCAGCGGGCGCAGCCCCAGCCGGATCAGCCAGGCCGCCCCGAGGGCCAGCAGCAGCAGGACAACGCCCAGCACCGCCGCGTCGATCGCCAGCAGCCGCCCCACCGTCTGCTCCACCTGCGCCAGCGAGGCCGCCATCACCACCAGCCCGCCGTCGGAGGTCTCCCGCACGCTCAGCCGCCAGTCCGGCCCCTCCCCGCCCCGGCCGGGCACGGTGAACGTCCGCCCCGCGCGTTCCGCCAGCGTCCCCGCCTCCGGCAGCCGGGGCCCGGCCGCCGCCTCCTCGCCGGGCTGCGCGGCCAGCAGGCGGCCCTCGCCGTCCAGCACGAACACCTGCGTGCTGTCCCCGAACCGCCCGCCCAGCGCCGCCTGCCCCACCGCCGTGGCTTCCAGCAGTTGCGCCACCCGCTCCGCCGGGACCGTCGTCCCCGCCTCCTGGCCGGTGACCAGCCGCTCGTCCACCTGGTCCATCAGGTAGCCGCGCAGCAGCACCAGCCCGGCGGCGTTCGCGGCCACCAGCGCCAGCGCGCTCAGCGCCGCCGTGATCAGGACCAGGCGGGTGCGCAGGGTCACGGCGCCGGGCGCAGGACGTAGCCGACGCCGCGCACGGTGTGGATCAGCGGCGCCCGCCCGTCGTCGATCTTCCGGCGCAGGTAGGAGACGTAGCTCTCCACGATCCGGGCGTCCCCGCCGAAGTCGTAGGACCACACCCGGTCCAGGATCTGCGCCTTGCTCACCACCCGCCCGGCGTTGCGCAGCAGGTAGCCGAGCAGCCGGAACTCGGTGGGGGACAGCTCGATCCGCTCCCCGCCCCGGCGCACCTGGTGCGCGGCCTCGTCCAGCTCCAGGTCGGCGCAGCGCAGCACCGGGTCGGGGGCCGGGGCCGCCTGCGCGGCGGGGCCGGCGGCGGGGGAGCGGCGCAGGATCGCGCGGACCCGCAACACCAGCTCCTCCAGGCTGAACGGCTTGGCCACGTAGTCGTCGCCGCCCAGGCTCAGGCCCCGGATGCGGTCCGCGACCTCGTCGCGGGCGGTGAGGAAGAGCACGGGCACCCGGCAGCCGTCGCGGCGCAGGGTGCGGGCGACCTCGAAGCCGTCGAGGTCGGGCAGCATCACGTCGAGGACGATCAGGTCGGGGGCGGCCGTGCGGACGGCGTTCAGGGCGGCGGCCCCGCCGTCGGCGCAGCGCACGGCGAAGCCGGTGAGGCGGAACGTCTGGGCCAGCAGGTCGCGGATGTTCGGCTCGTCGTCCACGACCAGGAGGGTGGCGGCGGGGTCGGCAGAAGTCACGCCCGCAGGTCTACGCCCCGAAGCTCAGAATTCCCTGAGAACGCCCGGGGCGGCCCGGAACGCCCCGCCGCCCCGCTCAGCGGAAGAACGCGATGCCGTCGTCCGGCAGGTCCTTCAGATCGGCCACCCACTCCCTCGGATCGACGGCCTTCTTCAGTTGCGCCGACATCCACGGCTGGAGCGGGATGTCGGGCGTGGCCTTCTCACCGACCCACATCAGGTCGCCGTTGACGTACCCGTAGAGCCGCTTGCCGCCGGAGTACGGCGGGCTGGCGGAGGTGCGGGCGACCGCGTCGGTGGCGAGGTCGATCTGCGGCTTGCCCTCCGCGAGCCGGCCGTACCAGACCTCGACCACGCCCTGGTCGCGCACGAGCACCGCCTCGACCTGGCGGTCGGCGCCCACGCGCCAGTACCCGTGCTCCGACTCCAGCGGCTCCTGGCGCCGGCCGTCGGCGTCCAGCCGCCACGTGTGCGAGGAGTACTCAAGAAAGTCGCGGCCGTCGTGGGAGAAGGTGGCCTGCTGACCGAAGTTGCACGCCTGCTGACCGGGCTCGCCGAAGGTGTCCAGCGCGGCCACGCCGGCGCCCTGCCAGGTGCCGAGGAGGAACGCCAGCGGCACCAGGTCCCGGTGCAGGTCGGACGGGATCTCGATCATGGGATCAGCGCTGGCCCTGGTACAGCTTCTTCACGACCAGACCCGTGAAGGCGGCGCTGCCGACGACGACCAGGACCATCAGCGTGATGAAGAATCCCTCCAGCACGAGGGGCCTCCTTGCTCCGGGCGTGGCTCCGGGAAGTTGGGAAATCCGTCCGTGACCGAGTCTAGTCCTCGCAAGTCTGGGCATCTGACCAGTGGCAAGGCCGCCGACTTGGTCACATGCATGCGGCCTTGACCGTTTTGTGATCACTGCGGCTGAACGCGTTTCGCCTGCGCGGCGTCTAAGCGCGTGGAAAGGGTGTGATCATGAACTGTCCAAATTGTGGCGCGATGATGCACCAGGGCCCTCGTGGCGACTGGGTTTGCGCCAACTGTGGCACGACGCGTTAACCTCGCGGATTTGCTGTAGCCCGCCCGGATTACGGTGGCGCCATGGCGAAGAAGCTGGTGATCAAGGTGACGGCGGGGGCCGACGCTCCCGAGCGGTGCTCGCAGGCGTTCACGGTGGCCGCCGTGGCCGCCGCCGGGGGAGTGGAGGTATCGCTGTGGCTGACCGGGGAGTCCGCGTGGTTCGCGCTCCCCGGGCGGGCGGCGGAGTTCTCGCTGCCCCACGCGGCACCGCTGCCGGACCTCATCGAGGGAATCCAGGCCGCCGGGCGCATCACACTGTGCACGCAGTGCGCCGCCCGGAGGGGGATCAAGGAGGAGGATGTGATCGACGGGGTGCGCATCGCCGGGGCCCAGGTCTTCGTGACCGAGATCCTGCCCGACGACGTGCGCGCGCTCGTCTACTGAACGTCACGTACGTACGGAACGCCAAGATTCGGGACGCACGAACGAAGCACCAGAACCATCGAAAACGGGGCACCACGCGGGGCCGCGCCCCCCGGTGACGGGAGGCGCGGCCCCGGCTGATGCCCAGGCCCGTGCGGGCTTCGCGGGCCGGCGGCGCTCAGACCGCGATGGTGACCTCGGTCAGACCGCCCTGCTGCGCCACGACGGTGCGGTCCGCCGTCGCGCCCGGAACGAGCGCGCGGACGGTCCAGGTGCCCTCGGCGGCGTAGAAGCGGAACTGGCCGCTGGCCGAGGTGGGCACCTCGGCGGTGAACTCGCCGGTGCTGTCCAGCAGGCGGACGTAGCCGGTGACCGGCTCGCCGTCCCGGACCACGGACCCCTGGATGGTGGTCTCACCGGGCTTGGCGGCGGCTTCCGGGCCGCCGGGCTTCGCTCCGCACATCGGCGCAGCCTCCCTGTCCTTCGTGTTCGGGCGTGTTCTGGGTGATTACTTGGCCGGGCCGGTCTCGACGGGCACGCCCACCAGGGAGCCGTACTCCGTCCAGGAGCCGTCGTAGTTCTTGACGTTCGGAACGCCCAGCAGCTCGTGCAGCACGAACCAGGTGTGCGCCGAGCGCTCACCGATGCGGCAGTAGGCGATGGTGTCCTTGGACAGGTCCACGCCCTCGCCCTCGTACAGCTCCTTCAGCTCCTCGTCGGAGCGGAAGGTGCCGTCGTCGTTGGCCGACTTCGACCACGGGATGTTCCGGGCGGAGGGCACGTGGCCCGCGACCTGGGACTGCTCCTGCGGGAGGTGCGCCGGGGCGAGCAGCTTGCCGCTGAACTCGTCGGGGGAGCGCACGTCGACCAGGTTCTGGGTGCCGATGGCCGCCACGACCTCGTCGCGGAAGGCGCGGATCGAGGTGTCCTGCCCGGAGGCGCGGTACTCGGTCGCGGCCCGCTGCGGGACCTCCTCGACCAGCTCGCGGGCGTCCAGCTCCCACTTCTTGCGGCCACCGTCCAGCAGCCGGACGTCGCCGTGGCCGTAGAGCTTGAAGTACCAGTACGCGTAGGACGCGAACCAGTTGTTGTTGCCCCCGTAGAGGACGACCGTGTCGTCGTTGCCGATGCCCTTGGCGGACAGCAGCGCCTCGAAGCCGGCCTGGTCGACGAAGTCGCGGCGGACCGGGTCCTGGAGCTCCTTCTTCCAGTCGATCCGCACGGCGTTGCGGATGTGGTTCTTCTCGTAGGCGGAGGTGTCCTCGTCGACCTCGACGAGTACCACCTTCGGGTCGTCGAGGTGCTGCTCGACCCAGTCGGCGTCCACCAGGACGTCACTGCGGCTCATGCTCGGTTCTCCTTCGGCGATCTGGCGGGGGAGGGGGCGTGAAGGGGCGTGGATACCCGCGCCTGAGGTGCGGTACGCGCCCGGTCGTGCGCGGCGGCGGCGCCGCTGCGCGCACGGGGGGTGGGGACCGGGGACGGCGTCGCCGTCAGCCGGGGCGGCGACAGAGCATGGCGGCGACGCGGCACAGATCCACCGCCCGTCGCCTTGTCAGTCCCCGCCCGGGGGCACCCGCAGCCTGTCGCGTCATGGCGGGATCGTACGGAGCGTGGCGCCGCGATGTCACCGGCGTTCCGTATGGTGAGACGATTTTGGCTGCTATGTGGGACTGGGGTGGCCGGGAGGGGCGTTCGGGGAGCCCCTGGGCGGGGGTGATCTCAGCCGTTGAAACGCACGTCCGTGCCGGTGAGGGCCAGGGCCAGGCCGTCCTCGGTCGGCGTCAGGGACTCCAGCGTGATGCCCTCGGGCAGCCCCGACAGCTCCCGCCCCTCGTTGAGCTGCTCCCGGATCGCCTCCCGGGTGGCCTCGCCGCCCGCGTCCGGGATGTCCTCCTCGTTGACCTCGAGGCGGATCGCGCCGTCCTCCAGCACGATGTCTCCCACCACCTCGCCGAGGTCGATGCTCTGGCCGAGAACGCTGGCCTGCAGCGTCGCGGACAGCCGCCCCTCGGGGGCGTACCCGAATTCCACGCCGAAGCCCGTCCCGCCGACCTCCAGCAGCCGGCCGTACGCCTCGGTCAGCGCCTCGTACGCGACCAGGCCCTCGCCCTCGGCGGTCCGCGCGACGGCGCTGCTGTAGCCGTCGGTCAGCTCCACGTCGTTCAGCTCGATGTCCAGCTCCTGGACCGTGAGGGACTGGCCGCCGACCTCCGCCGCGTAGTCGTCCATCCCGAGGTCCACGCGGTTCAGGCTCCCGCCGGCCGCCTGCGTCAGGAAGGGGAAGCCGCGGATCGACACGTCCGGCTCCGCCTCCAGCGCCAGCGAGTCCCGGGCCCGGGAGGCCACCTCGCCCTGGGCGATCCACACGGCCACCCGGTCGGCCGCGACGGCCAGCACCAGAAGGATGCCGAAGACGATCAGACTAATCCGCAGTGCGCGCATCGGGCCCGTTTCCCCCTGCTGTTCCCGGCTCTCGTTCGTGCGTTGGCGCGGGGCGCGCCGGGAAGACCCCCGGACACCCACCCCGAGCCGGTCGCGAGCGTAACCCGCGGGCCCCACCCGCCGGGCGCCCGGGGCGCGCCTTGCAGCAGGGCCGTTACACCGCCGCGCCGCGCGCTGCGCTGCACGGGCTGCGTGCGCGCGGCGCCGCTTGCGGCAGCGCCATCGCACCCGGGCGAACGCTCCGGCCGAACGCTCCGGTCGGCCCCGGGAAATGCCCCGGCCGGCGAAGACCGGCGCCCGCCGGACGCAACGGGCACCGGCGTACGCCGCACACGGTGCCCGGGTTCCGGCCGCGCCGGGCGCGACGGCGCGGACGCGCTGCCCCGCCCGCCCGGCGCGAGGGGTTTTCAGGTCAGGGCGTGCGCCAGCGGGTACGCCGCGAGGGCGGCGGTGGTCAGGGGGAGGGAGACGCCGGCCGTGAAGTGGACGAAGCGGGAGGGGAAGTCGTAGCTGGCCACGCGCAGGCCCGTCAGAGACGCTCCGGCGCCCGCCGCGGACAGGGCCAGGGCCGCGCCCGTGTCCAGGTCGCCCGCCGCCAGGAGGCCCGCGCCGGTCCCCGCTGCCAGCGCCAGGACCACCGACACCGGAGCCAGCGGCAGCGGCACCGCGCGCACCACGGCCGCCGCCGCGACCGCCACCGCGGTCACCGTCACGGCCGTCTCGTCCACGTCCACGGTCGCCAGGTGCCCGGCGGCCAGCACCGTCAGCAGCGTGGCGACCGAGGTGGCCGTCAGCGCGTCAAGGCGCTCCTCGGCCGAGCCCCGGTGCCGGAGCTGGAGGACCAGCACCAGCAGGAACCACGCTCCGAGCACCCCGGCCACCGCCTCCGGCGCCCGCCCCGCCGGGGCCAGCAGCAGCGCCGCGTCCGCCGCCAGTCCGCCCGCGAAGGCCAGCGCGATGCCCTGCCGGGCCGGCCACATGCCGTTCAGCCGGAACCAGCCGGCCGCGGTCAGCGCCTGGAGCAGCACCACCGCGGGCAGCGCCGCGGCCTGCCCGCCCGGGGCGCCCACCGCCAGCAGCCCGGCGAGCGCGGCCGTCAGCAGAGCGGGACGGATGCCCGGCGGGATGATCGGGGAACGCGCCCGGTGCCGCGGCCCGGCCGAGGACGCGCCGGGCCGGGGCTCGGACACCAGCGGGGTCACCGCGCACCGCCCGCGAACGGCGGCAGCACCTCGACCGTTCCGCCCTCCGAGAGGGCCACCGAGTCGTGCCCCCGGGCGCCGACCTGCTCCCCGTCCACCAGGAACGAGCAGCGCCTGAGCACCAGCGCGAACTCCGGCTGCGCCGCGTGCCGGGCCGTCGCCTCCCGCAGCGCGTCGCCCAACGTGGCCGCCGCGTACGCCTCCTCGGCCGTCCCGGCCGCGGCCTTCGCCGCCGCCCAGTACCGGATCGTGCCGCTGGCCATCGGCCCTCCGCTCGTTCGGGTCATCCTGATAGCGCCGCCGGGACGGGTTCCGCGCGGTCACAGGCAGTCGTATGCCGTCGTATGCAGTCGTCAGCGGTCCCATCATGCCGTGCCGCCGGACCCACCCGGACACACGAAGGCAAGATCGCAGGAACGAGACCGTGAGAAGAGTGTGATACGCCACGGTCCCCAAGGTGAATTGTTTCCGTTATGCTGCTGCCGTTGGAAGGATCCGGGCGCTGACGCCATCCCGGGTCCTTTTGTGCTTTCTGGGCAGAGCCGCTCAAACTCGTCCCGCGCCAGGACTGTGGAAGGAACCGCCCCCGATGAGCTCGCTGCTTCTCCTGACCAACGCCCTTCAGCCGTCCTCCCAAGTACTCCCCGCCCTCGAACTGCTCCTGCACAACGTGCGCGTGGCCCCGGCCGAGGGCCCCGCCCTGGTGGACGCCCCCAGCGCGGACGTCATCCTCATCGACGGCCGCAAGGACCTCCCGCAGGTCCGCTCGCTGTGCCAGCTGCTGCGTTCCACGGGCCCCGGCTGCCCGCTCGTGCTCATCGTCACCGAGGGCGGCCTGGCCGCGGTCACCGCCGACTGGGGCGTGGACGACGTGGTCCTGGACACCGCGGGCCCCGCCGAGGTCGAGGCCCGGCTGCGGCTGGCGACCGGGCGGCAGCAGCTGTCCACCGACGACAGCCCGATGGAGATCCGCAACGGCGACCTCTCGGTCGACGAGGCCACCTACAGCGCCAAGCTCAAGGGCCGGGTCCTGGACCTGACGTTCAAGGAGTTCGAGCTGCTGAAGTACCTCGCGCAGCACCCGGGCCGCGTCTTCACCCGTGCCCAGCTCCTCCAGGAGGTCTGGGGCTACGACTACTTCGGCGGCACCCGGACCGTGGACGTCCACGTCCGCCGGCTGCGCGCCAAGCTCGGCCCCGAGCACGAGTCGCTGATCGGCACCGTGCGGAACGTCGGCTACCGCTTCGTGGTGCCCGAGAAGGAGAAGGCGGCCGAGGACGAGCACGTCCGCGCGGTGACCCGCGAGGCCGAGCAGGTCGTCAAGGAGGCGGCGGCCCGCAGGGCCTGACCGGAACGGATCGAACCCGCGGCGGTGCGCGGCCGGGCTCCCGGCCCCGCACCGCCGCGGCGTCCCGGGGCGGGCGGGCCCCGGGGGAAGAGAAGGTGATGTGCGGTGCCGAGCAGTGATGCGGGGCAGCGTGTCCGGAGGGCGGGCGGCGCGCGTAGACTACGCCCCGTGGCCAAGGTGACGCGCGACGACGTGGCGCGACTGGCGGGTACGTCGACCGCCGTCGTCAGCTATGTCATCAACAACGGACCGCGGCCGGTGGCCCCGGGCACACGCGAGCGGGTGCTCGCCGCGATCAAGGAGCTGGGGTACCGGCCGGACCGGGTCGCGCAGGCGATGGCGTCCCAGCGCACGGACCTCATAGGCCTGATCGTCCCCGACGCGCGGCAGCCCTTCTTCGCGGAGATGGCCCACGCCGTGGAACAGGCCGCCGCCGAGCGCGGCAAGATGGTCCTGGTGGGGAACTCCGACTACCTCGACGAGCGCGAGGTGCACTACCTGCGGGCGTTCCTCGGGATGCGGGTCTCCGGCCTGATCCTCATCAGCCAGGGCCCCAGCGAGCACGCCGCCGCCGAGATCGACGCCTGGGACGCGCGCGTGGTGCTGCTGCACCGGCGGCCGGTGGCGATCGACGACGTGGCTGTGGTGCTCGACGACGTGGACGGCGCGCGCCGGGTCACGCACCACCTGCTGGAGCACGGCCACCCCTACGTCGCCTGCCTGGGCGGCGTGGACTCCACGCCCGAGCTGGGCGACCCCGTCACCGACCACGTCAACGGCTGGCGCCTGGCCATGGCCGACGCGGGCCTGCCGACGGAGGGCCGGCTGTTCAAGGCCCCCTACAACCGCTACGACGCCTACCGCATCGCGCTGGACCTCCTCGCCGGGCCCGACCGCCCGCCCGCCCTGGTCTGCGCGACGGACGACCAGGCCATCGGGGTGCTGCGCGCGGCGCGGGAGCTGCGGATCGACGTGCCAGGGGAGCTGGCCGTGGCCGGCTTCGACGACGTGAAGGAGGCGGCGCTCACCGACCCGCCCCTGACCACGGTCGCCTCCGACCGCGAGGCCCTGGCCCGCGCCGCGATCGACCTCGCCATAGGAGACCCCGACGGCGCGCCCCCCGCCCCGGGCGACCGCGTCCGCCAATTCCCCGTGACCCTGCGCATCCGCCGCTCCTGCGGCTGCGAGTCCTGAGCGCGGCCGACACCACCCGCCTCCGCCCCGCGCGCGGTTCTCGGCCGGCCTGGCGCCCGCGTCCGGCCTTCCGGCCGTTGCCCGGCAGTGGCCCGTACGGATGTCGCCCGCTGCCCGGGGCCGCCGTGCTGCCGCGCGGGCACGGTGCTGCTCCGGCCGACCGGTCCGGGCCTTCCGGCCGCGCCTGACCTGGTGGCCTGCGTCCCGGCCCGTCGTGCGGGCATGGCGCTTCTCATGCCTGGCGGCCGTGGCCTGGCGCAGGTCTGTGCGGGTGTCGCCCGCTGCCCGGGCCCGCCGTGCTGCCGCGGTGCTGCTCCGCTCGGGCTGGGCGGCGGTTGCCCGGCCGTGGCCTGTGCGGGTGCGGCCCGCGTGCGTGGCGGGCCGTGCCGCCGCTCGGGCGCGGCGCCTGTCCGGCTCGCCGGACCGTGGCCCTCGGGGGGCGCCGTACGGCAGCCCGTTCCGCCGGGGCGGCGGCCCCGCGCGGGAAACCCACCGGATTCTGAGGGCGCGCTCAGGCGACTCTCATCTTGGGGTCGCACGCTCGGTGGCATGAGCGATCAGCCTGCACCTCGTCCCGTACCGCCCGGGTACTACCCGGCGCCTCCGGCGGCGCCGCCGGGGGCCGCCCAGGCCGTTCAGCCGACGGCCGTGTTCCCGGCGGGGAACGTCCCGCCCGGGGCCGGTCCGCCGCCGATCCAGCCCCCCGCAGGGGCCTCGCACCGGAAGCGCCGGGCGCGGCGCCCCGTCGCGCTCCTGGCGGGGCTGGCGCTGCTCGCGGGGGTCGTCGGGGGCGGCGCCACCGCCGCCCTGCTCGACGGCCCGGCCGGCGGAGGCGACGGCGGCTCGGGCGGCGGCGCGGCCACCGGCAGCCCCGTCTCCGTGGACACCGACGGCACGGTCGCCTCCGTCGCCGAGGCGGTCGCCCCCAGCGTGGTCGAGATCAGCGCGGGGAACTCCACAGGCTCGGGCGTCGTGATCAGCGAGGACGGCGAAATTCTCACCAACAACCACGTCGTGGCCGGGTCCCGGGCCGTGCGCGTCACGTTCGCGGACGGCAGCGCCGCCGAGGCCACCGTCGTGGGCACCGCCCCCGACAGCGACCTGGCCCTGCTGCGCGTGGAGGGCGTGGACGACCTGACCCCCGCCGCCTTCGGGGACTCCGGCGAGGTCTCCGTGGGCGACCAGGTCGTGGCCATCGGCTCCCCCGAGGGCCTGACCGGGACCGTCACCAGCGGCATCGTCTCCGCCCTCGACCGGGAGGTCACCGTCGAGAGCGGCGGGCAGCAGCCTCCGCAGGGCCAGCCCTGGCCGTTCGAGTACGGCGGCGGCCAGTACAACGGCCAGGTCGGCCCGGAGACCACGACCTACCGCGCGATCCAGACCGACGCCTCCCTCAACCCCGGCAACTCCGGCGGCCCGCTGCTGAACATGTCCGGCGAGGTCATCGGCATCAACTCCGCGATGTACAGCGCCTCCCAGGACTCCGGCAGCGCCGGTCTCGGCTTCGCCATCCCCGCGAGCACCGTCCAGGCCGTGCTGGAGGACCTGCGCGCGGGCGGCGACGGCAGCGGCGGCGGCTCCGCTCCCGCCGAGAACGCGGGCCTGGACGGCGCCGGCGGCGGCGTGTGAGGCAGGCCCCGGTGGGACACTGCCCCCATGAACGGGAGGACCGGCGGAACGGGCCGCGGCGTGAGCGGCGCGGCTGAGCGCCCCGGCGCCCCGGAGGGCGCCCGCGTGCTGATCGTGGACGACGAGCCCGCAGTGCGGGAGGCGCTGCGCCGCAGTCTGGCGTTCGAGGGCTACGCCACCCGCACGGCCGTGGACGGCGTGGACGCGCTCGCCGCCGTGGAGGGCTACGCCCCCGACGTCGTCCTGCTGGACGTGCTGATGCCCCGGATGGACGGCCTGACCACCGCCCGCCGGCTGCGCGCCCAGGGCGAGCGCGTCCCGATCCTCATGCTGACCGCCCGCGACACGGTCGGGGACCGCGTCACCGGCCTGGACGCGGGCGCAGACGACTATCTGGTCAAGCCGTTCGAGCTGGACGAGCTGCTGGCCCGGTTGCGGGCCCTGCTGCGGCGCAACGCCTACGCCGCCGCCGCGGACGGCGCGGCCGGGGAACGCGAGCAGCCGCTGACGTTCGCCGGCCTGCGGATGGACCCGGCCACCCGCGAGGTGGTCCGCGACGGGCGGCCCGTCGAGCTGACCAGGACCGAGTACACGCTGCTCGAACTCTTCCTGACCCACCCCCGCCAGGTGCTGACGCGGGAACAGATCCTGCGCGCCGTGTGGGGCTTCGACTACGAGCCGGCCTCCAACTCCCTGGACGTCTACATCATGTACCTGCGACGCAAGACCGAGGCGGGCGGCGAGCCGCGCCTGGTGCACACCGTGCGCGGCGTCGGCTACGCGCTGCGCGCCCCCGAGGGCGGCGGATGAGGGTCTGGCTCGGGGCGCTGCCGCTGCGCCGCCGGCTCGCGCTGCTGACCGCGGCAGCCGTGGCGCTCGCGGTGGCCGTGTGCGCCGTCGCGGCCTGGCTTGTGGTCCGCGGCGAGCTGCGCTCCTCGCTGGACGAGGCGCTGCGCGGCGGCCCGACCGAGATCCGCGGCGACCTCAACTGCGTCGAACCGGCGGGCCGGGGCGGGCCGTTCGAGCCGCAGCAGCTCCTCACGTACCCCGTGCAGCGGGTGGACGCGGAGGGGGGAAGCTGCCTGCTCTCCGGGGAGGAGACGGTCTCCGTCTCGGACGCCGACATCGCGGTGGCCCAGGGGCGGGTCCGCGAGACGCTGCACGACGCCACGGCCGAGGACGGCACCGCGTACCGCGTGATCACCCGCCCGGTCCTCGGCCGCAACGGCCCCACCGGCTACGCCGTCACCACCGCGAGGCCGCTGGAGGAGATCAACGACTCGCTGCGCTCCCTCGCCCTCGTCCTGGCCCTGGTCGCCGCCGCGGGGGTGGTGGGGGCCGCCGGGGTCGGCGTCGGCCTGGCCCGGGCGGGGCTGCGCCCGGTGGACCGCCTCACCGGGGCCGTCGAGCACATCGCCCGCACCGAGGACCTGAGCGTCCGGATCCCCGTGACCGGCGACGACGAGGACGAGATCGCGCGCCTGTCCCGCTCGTTCAACTCCATGACCGCCGCGCTCGCCTCCTCGCGCGAGCTCCAGCAGCAGCTGATCGCGGACGCCGGGCACGAGCTGCGTACGCCGCTCACCTCGCTGCGGACCAACATCGAGCTGCTGGTGCGCAGCGAGGAGACGGGGCGGCCGTTGCCGCCGGAGGACCGGCGGGACCTGCTCGCCTCGCTGACCGCGCAGCTCGGCGAGCTGGGCGCGCTGATCGGGGACCTCCAGGAGCTGTCCCGCCCCGAGGCGGCGGCGGGCGCGGGGCGCGGGGCGGAGGTGGTCGCTCTGCACGAGGTGGCGGGCCGGGCCGTGGCCCGCGTCCGGCTGCGGGCCCGGGGGGCGGCCCTGGAGGCGGACCTCTCGCCCTGGTACGTCCGTGCCGAGCCGGCCGCGCTGGAGCGGGCGGTGGTCAACCTGCTCGACAACGCGGTCAAGTTCGGCGGCGCGGCGGGCCCGGTCGAGGTCGCGCTCCGCGGCGGCGAGCTGCGCATCCGCGACCACGGCCCCGGCATCCCGCCCGAGGAACTCCCCCACGTCTTCGAACGCTTCTGGCGCTCCCCCATGGCCCGCGCCCTCCCCGGCTCCGGCCTGGGCCTGTCCATCGTCGCCCGCACGGCCCGCGAAACGGGCGGCACGATCACCCTCCAGCCGGCCCCCGACGGCGGCACGACGGCCACCCTTCGCCTCCCGGGCGCCCCGGAGCCCCCGCCGGGGACCTTGTCGCCCCCGGCCCTCCCGCCGGCCCCGGGCGCCTGACCGGCCCGGGGCCAGGGTTCCCCGACCGGCCTCGCGTCCTCCGGACCGGACGGCCGCCGTCCGGCCGTCGGCTGCGCCGTGGGCCCGCCGCCCCGCACGGCGCGGACCCGGCCGCCGCCGTCGCGCGCGTTCACCCGGACCGGACCGACGAGAGCAGTCATCCTGCGCTATGTGCGCCGATGTAGTAATAAGTAGGTATGCGAGGCTGGCGGACGGCGCGCGCGCCTGACGGACCGTACGGCGCGCGACGGGCGGAGGGGCCGTGACCGCCGCACCCGAGGGGGCGCCGCCGGGCGGGCCGGACCGGGTGCGGGCCGAGCGGTTCGGCCTGCTGGCGGGCGTGAGGGCCGGCCAGGGCGACGTCGAGGTGCTGACGCAGGCGCTGCTGCACGTCACGGCCGAGCTGGGCGGGCTCGGCGGGATGGCCCACACGCTGGTCCAGGAGATCGAGAGGGGGCTTCTGCTGGTCGTGGCCACCGGGCTGCCCCCCGACTTCCTGCGCGGCTGGACGAACGTCTCCGGTGAGAGCGCGGTGGCCCCGGTGCGCGCCATCCAGGAGGACGCGTACGCCTTCCTGCCGGACCTCGGTCGTCCCCGGCTCATCTACGGGAGGAAGCCGGACGAGCCGGAGCCCGCGGTCCTGCCGGCGGGAGCGGGCATGGCCGCGGCGCCGCTGCCGGGGCCCGAGGGCCCGCTGGGAGTGCTGTCCGTGGTGCTCCCGGTCTCGCGGGTGCCGGACCGGGGCCAGCGGGCGTTCCTCCAGGAGGTCGCCCGGCGGGCCGGCGGCCTGCTGCGGCTGGCCCCGGCCGGTCCGGCCGGCGTCTCCCCGACGCTCCTGCAGGAGCGCGGCGCCCCGGCGGCGCCCGAGGCCGGCCAGTCGGCGCCGTGGGAGTGGGACCTGCGCACGGGCAGCGTGCGGAAGGACCGGCGGTTCCTGGAGGCGTTCGGCATCGACCGGCGGGCGCTGGACGGCACCCTCGAATCCTGGGGCCACGCGATGCACCCGGAGGACGTCCCCTGGACGACGGCGGAGATGGACCGGGCGCTCAGCAGTCGGGGGACGTTCGACTTCGAGCACCGGATGCGCCGCGCGGACGGGACGTACGGCTGGATCCGGGTGCAGGGCCGGGTCGTTACCGATGAGCGCGGCGAGCCGGCGCGGGTGGTCGGCACCGCCTGGAACACCACGCAGTCGCACGCGGCGCTGGAGTCCGTGGGGCGCGCCCTGCTGCACATGAGCGACGGGTTCCTGTCCGTGAGCGGGGACGGCCGGATCGGCTTCGTCAACGCGGCGGCCGAGCGGCTGCTGGGCGCCTCGCGGGAGATGGTCGGCCGACTCCTGTGGGAGGCGCCCGCCCTGCGGGACGTTCCCGGCGTCGAGGAGCGGTACCGCGAGGCCGTCGACCGGGGCGCGCCGGTCAGCTTCGACGTTCCCGGCCAGGGGGCGGAGCAGTGGTACGGCCTGCGGCTCGTGCCCATCCCCGACGGGCTGACGGTCTACGTCACCGACATCAGCGAGCGGCGCCGTCGGGAGGCCGCCGAGCGCTCAGCCGCCGAGCGCGCCGCGCTGATGGCGGGCCTGACCCGGGCGCTGGCCGAGTCGGTCACCAGCGACGAGGTCGTCGCGGCCGTCGCCGGGAGCGTTCTGCCGCCGTTCGGCGCGTCGGGACTGATCGTCGCGCAGCTGAAGCAGGACCGGCTGCACGTGGTGGGTTCGACCGGCTATCCGCGGGCGCTTTTGGACCGGATCCACGGAACGCCCCTGCGGGCCGCCGTTGCCAGGGACGCCCTGCGCACCGGGACGCCGGAGTTCTTCTCCTCGCCGGACGAGGTTACCGCCCGGCATCCGGAGGCCGCGGACCTCATCCCCGGGGGCGGCAAGCAGGCCGGGACCTTCCTGCCCCTGATCGCCTCCGGGCGCCCGTTCGGCGTGTGTGTCATCGCCTTCGACGAGCCCCACCCCTTCGTGGAGGACGAGCGGACCGTCCTCACCGCCCTCAGCGGCCTGATCGCCCAGGCCCTGGAGCGGGCCGGCCTCTACGACTCCGCCACCGCACGGGCGCGGGAGCTGCAGCGCGTCCTGCTGCCGCGCGTCCTGCCCTCGCTGCCCGCCCTGACCGCCGCCGCCCGCTACCGGCCCGCCGCCCGCGGCGCCGACATCGGCGGCGACTGGTACGACCTCATCCCTCTCTCGGCCGACCGCGTCGCCCTGGTCATCGGCGACGTCATGGGGCACGGGCTTCCCGAGGCGGCCATCATGGGGCGCCTGCGCACGGCCGTCCGCACGCTCTCCGACCTCGAACTCCCCCCGGACGACGTCCTGGCCCGCGTCAACGACCTCGTCGCCGACCTCGGCGAGGAGTCCTTCACCACCTGCCTGTACGGCGTCTACGACCCCACCAGCCGGGAACTCCTCTACGCCAACGCCGGCCACCTCCCCCCGACCGTCGTCCACCCGGACGGCACCGTCACCCCCCTCGACCGGCCGCCCGACCCGCCGCTCGGCGTCGCCGCGCCTCCCTTCGCCCTCCACCGGCTGGTCCTCCCCGGCGGGAGCCTTCTGGCGCTGTACACCGACGGCCTTGTCGAACGCCCCGGCCATGCCATCGACGACGGCATGAACCACTTGGCCGCGATCCTGGCCGCCGCCCTGCGCGACAGCCGGGACGGCGCCCCGGAACCGGACGCGCTCTGCGAGGCGGTCACCGCCGCCCTCCTGCCCGACGAGCAGCCCACCCCCGACGACGCCGCCCTCCTCATCGCCCGCACCCACGCCCTGTCCGAGGAGGCCATGGCCCACTGGCCCCTGCCCGAGGACCCCACCGCCGCCGCTCGTGCACGCGAGCACATCCGCGCACAGCTCGCCGCCTGGGACCTGGAGGAACTGGAGATGACCACCGAGCTGATCGTCAGCGAACTCGTCGGCAACGTCATCCGCCACGCCAGCGGCCCCGTCCACCTGCGCATGCTGCGCAGCCGCACCCTCATCTGCGAGGTCGCCGACGCCAGCCTCACCACCCCGCACATCCGCCATCCCTCGGCCATGGAGGAGAGCGGGCGCGGCCTCCAGCTCGTCGCCGCCATGGCCGAGCGCTGGGGCACCCGCTACACGGGCGACGGCAAGGTCATCTGGACGGAACAGTCCATTCCCGCCATCGCCCTGCCCTGACCCGGCCGCTTCCGGGCCGGCGCGGCGTCGGCGTCAGCAGGGCGCGGCGCCCGCGCCCGCGGGCGTTCCCGCGCGCCGGTCCGCCGCCCCTGTGGGCGCGCACGCGGCCTCCGTGTCCGGCCCGCCGCAGGCGTCCGTGTCCGTGTCGTCCAGCAGCCGACGCGGGCCGCAGCCCGTTTCGCCGCAGATGTCGTAGGGGTTGGCGAGCATGCAGCTCTCCAGGGAGAGGCAGCCGCAGCCGATGCAGTCCGTGAGGTTGTCGCGGAGGCGCTGGAGCTGGCGAATGCGGGAGTCGAGGTCGCGGCGCCAGTGGCCGGAGACGACGGCCCAGTCCTCGCGCGTGGGGGTGCGGCCCTCGGGGAGGCGGGCGAGGGCCTCGCGGATGGCGTTCAGCGGCATCCCGACGTTCTGCGAGACCCGGATGAACGCCACCCGCCGCAGCATGTCGCGCCGGTAGCGGCGCTGGTTGCCCGTCGTGCGGCGGCTGGTGATCAGGCCCTGGTCCTCGTAGAAGCGCAGCGCGGAGGTGGCCACGCCGCTGCGCTGGGCAAGCTGACCGATGGTGAGCTCTTTCGCGATCTGGGGGGTGGTCTGAGGGGCGGTCTGAAGTGCCATGGACCACATCCTAGCGATACTTAAAGATTCCTTGAGATTACTGCGGTAGCGTGTGCAGCCGCACCGGAGGGAGCCGGACGTGGGCAAGCTGCTGGCCATCAGCGATCTGCACGTGCGCTACGAGGAGAACCGCCGCGTCACCGAACGTCTGTGGCCCACGTCCCCGGAGGACTGGCTGCTGGTGGCCGGCGACGTCGGGGACACCGTCGCCGACGTCGAGTGGGCGCTGACCCTCCTCGCGGAGCGCTTCGCCCAGGTGATCTGGGCCCCGGGCAACCACGAGCTGTGGACCCCGCCCGCCGACCCCGTACGCCTGACGGGCGAGGCGCGCTACCGGCACCTGGTGGAGCTGTGCCGGGGCCTGGGCGTCCTCACCCCCGAGGACCCCTACCCCGTGTGGGAGGGCGAGGGCGGCCCGGCGGTGATCGCGCCGCTGTTCCTGCTCTACGACTACTCCTTTCTCCCGGCCGGCACCCGCACCAAGGAGGAGGGCCTGGAGGCCGCCCGCCGGGCCGGGGTGGTGTGCACGGACGAGTTCCTGCTCAAGCCCGACCCGTACCCCTCGATCGACGCTTGGTGCCGGGCCCGCCTCGACGCCACGGCGGCCCGCCTGGACGCCGAGCTGCCGCAGGGTCTGCCGACCGTGCTCGTGGGGCACTGGCCGTTCATCCGCGAGCCCACGCGCATCCTGCACTTCCCGGAGTTCGCGCTGTGGTGCGGCACGGAGGCGACCGAGGACTGGGCCCTGCGCTACCGTGCCGCCGCCGTGGTCTACGGCCACCTGCACATCCCCCGGCTGATCGTCCAGGACGGCGTGCCGCACCACGAGGTCTCGCTCGGCTACCCGCGCGAGTGGCAGCCGCGCCCCTCCGAGCCGGGCCGTCTGGTCGAGGTGCTGGCCCCCGCGCCCGGCGCGGTCCGGCCGGCCGAGCGGGCGGGGGAACGATGAGCGAGACGACCGCCCCGGGCGTCGCGGGGACGGAGGGGCCCTCGGAAACCCCTGCCGCGCCGGGCGGGACGGGCGCCGTGAACGTCCCCCCCGCGCCGCTGCTCGCCACCCTGCTGCCGCGCGGGGTCGCGGCCGTGGAGTCCCTGGGCGACCCGGACCGGCCGCCGTACCTCTTCCCCGAGGAGGAGGAGCGCATCGCGCGCGCCGTGTCGCTGCGGCGCCGGGAGTTCGCCACCGTCCGGGAGTGCGCCCGCACCGCCCTCGCCCGGCTCGGCGGCCCGCGCGTGCCGCTGCTGCCGGGCCAGCGGGGCGCCCCCTCCTGGCCCGGGGGCTTCGTGGGCGCGATGACGCACTGCCGGGGCTACCGGGGCGCCGCCGTGACACGGGCCGGGTCCTTCGCGGGCGTGGGCATCGACGCCGAGCCGAACCAGCCGCTGCGCGAGCCCGGCGTCCTGGACATGATCGCCCTGCCCGAGGAGCGGGCCGCCCTGCCGGGGCTGACCGCGCGGCGCCCCGGCGTCTGCTGGGAGCGGCTGATCTTCAGCGCCAAGGAGAGCGTCTACAAGGTGTGGTTCCCGCTCACCGGGAAGTGGCTGGACTTCGAGGAGGCCCGGATCGCCTTCGACCCGGAGGCGGGGACGTTCACCGCCACGCTGCTGGTGCCCGGGCCCGTGGTGGACGGCGAGCGGCTGGACGCGTTCACCGGGCGCTGGCTGGCGCGCTCCGGCCTGCTGATCACCGCGATCACCGTCGCGCGCCGGGCGCCCGCCGGCTCCTGAGCGCCCCGAGCGCTCGCGCGACGGCCGCCGCGCGGGGGGCGTTCACCCTCCCCGCACGGCGGCCGATGTGCTGTCTTCCCTTAGCTGCTCTCTTCCTACTGAACGATCGTGATGCGGTCGGCCGCCGGGGCCGCGAGCGGGGCCTGCGCCGAGGAGTTGGCCCCCAGGTACGCCGCCAGCACCGCCATGTCGTCGTTGCCGACCAGCGGGTCCGCGCCCTCGGCCAGCGTCGGGAAGCCGTCGCCGCCGCCCGCGAGGAAGGAGTTGACCGCGACCCGGTAGGTGGCCGCCGGGTCCAGCGGCTCGCCGTTCACCGTCACCGACTCCGCGACCACGCGGTCCGCGCCCGACCGGGTCAGGTCGAGCGTGTACGCCAGGCCGGCGGAGGGCTGGAGGATCTTCGGGGCCTCCTCGTTCACGCCGCTGACCTGCTCGCGCAGCACGGTCAGCAACTGCTCGCCGGTCAGGCTCAGCAGGTTGACCGTGTTGGAGAACGGCTGGACCGTGAAGCCCTCCCCATACGTCACCACGCCGTCGCCCTCGGCCCCCGAGGCCGCGTAGGTGAGGTCGGCGCGGACGCCGCCGGGGTTCATCAGGGCCAGGTCGGCCTCCGGGTCCAGCTCGCGGGCGTGGGCCAGTTGCGCGTCCGCGATCAGGTCGCCCATCGGGAACTCGGGCGTGCCCGCGCCCCGCCCCCGGATGTCCTCGGAGATCCAGCCGATCGGCGCGTTCGCGACCGGCGCGGCCAGGGCGTTCCAGAACGCGATCAGCTCGGTCAGGTCGCGGGCGGCCGGCTGGTCGCGGTGGACCACGCGGTTGGTGCCCTCGACGGAGGCGCGCACGACGTCGCGGGTGCGCCGGTCGTACTCCATGTTCAGCTCGGTGAACAGCCGGCCGTTCGAGGCCGCCGAGGTGACCAGCCGCTCGCGGCCCGCCGGGTCGGGGAGGGTGCACACGTACGGCTGGTGCGTGTGGCCGGTGACCAGGGCGTCCACGCCGGCGTCGGTGCGGCGGGCGATGTCCACGATCGGGCCGGACAGGCCCGCGGCGCCGCCCGCGTCGCAGTCGTGGTTGTAGGCGGGGGAGGCCGGGTAGCCGCCCTCGTGGATCAGGGCGACGACGGCGTTGACGCCCCGGCGCCTCAACTCCCGCGTGTAGCGGTTGATCGTCTCGACCTCGTCGCGGAACTCCAGGCCCTCGATGCCCTCCTGGGTGACGATGCCGGCCGTGCCCTCCAGCGTGACGCCGATGAAGCCGACGCGGACGCCGCCGCCCAAGTCCTGGACGGTGTAGGGCGGGAGGACGGGGCGGCCGGTGTCCTCGTGGACGACGTTCGCGGCCAGGTAGGGGAAGTCGGCGCCGCCGAACTCGCGGCCCTCGACGTAGCAGCCGTCCTCCGGGTGGCAGCCGCCCTCCTGGAGGCGGACCAGCTCCTCCCAGCCCTCGTCGAACTCGTGGTTGCCCACGCCCGCGACGTCCATCTCCAGTTGGTTGAGCGCCTCGATGGTCGGCTCGTCGTGGAAGAGGCCGGACAGCAGCGGGGTCGCGCCGACCAGGTCGCCGGCCGCCACCGTCACGGACCGGCCGTGGCCGCGGCGGGCGTCGCGCAGGCCGGTGGCCAGGTACTCCACGCCGCCGGCGGTCAGTTCGGTCGTGGTGCCGTCCGGGTGCTCGTGGGTGACGCGTCCGCCCGAGCCGGTGGGCGGCTCCAGCGCCCCGTGCAGGTCGTTGATCGCGAGCACCTGAAGGTCAACGGTCCGCCCGCCGCCGTGCGCACCGCCCCCTTGGGGCGCGGCCTGCGCGGCGGGCAGCGCGATCGCCACCGCGGACGCCGCCATCAACGCCGCGGCCCCCGCGGTCAGTCGGAGCCGGCGCTTGCGCCGGACCGGAGCGTGCATCATGTGGATACTCCCTCGCCCACCATGCCCGGCTCCCCTCGTCCGGACCCGCCCGCACCCTAGCCGCTACGCGCGTAGGCGACACCCGGTCGCGCGTTACAACCCGGTGAACCACCCCGTAACGCCCGCACCCGGGGCGGCCGTGCCGTGGTGGTCCTGTGGCGCCGGGCTCCGTTCCCGCCTCGTCTGTCCGCTGGTAGTTTCGTTTGCGTATCCGGGTAGTCACTCGTGGGGGGGCCACGGTGTCGCGTCCGTCTGATTGGTCGCCGGTGGATCTGGACCGGGATCCGACGCCGGGGGATCCGGAGGAGATCCGGGAACTGGCGGAGGAGTTGCAGGAGTTCGCGGATGACGTGGGGGAGGCGCTGGGCCGTATCCGGGGGATGGCCTCGGACCGCGCCGTGCAGGAGTGGGCCGGCTTATCCGCGGAGGCGTTCCGCGCGGAGTTCGACGGGGTGCCGGGGAACCTGGACAAGCTTCAGCGTTCCTACGACATGGCCGCGGACGCGCTGGCCCGCTACTGGCCGGAGTTGCAGACGGCTCAGGGCATGGCGGACAGGGCGTTGCAGCGGGCGTTCGACGCGCAGGCGGCCCTGTCCTCCGCCCGGACCGACCTCTCGGACGCCCAGTCCTGGGTCTCGCGGGCCGGGGATGAGGCCGAGCGCCTCCAGGAAGAGCGCGACGACTCGGAGGCCCCGGAGCCCCCGGACGAAACCCAGGTCCGCCAGGCCGTCCGCGATCACCAGGCCGCCCAGCAGGCCGCCTCCGCGGCCCAGTCCCGCGTCGACAACGCCGAAGCCGACCTCTCCGCCGCCCGCGAACTGGCCCGCCAGGCCCTGGACATGCGGGAGGAGGCCGCCCGCACCTGCGCGAACGGCATCGACGAGGCTTCCGACGCGGGTATCCAGAACCGCCGCTGGTGGGAACGCGCCATCGACTTCGTCGTGGACAACTGGGACACCATCGTCTCCGTCTGCCAGGCCATCGTCGCCGTCCTGGGCATCGTCGTCCTCATCATCGGCGGCCCCCTCGCCTGGGTCGTCCTGGCCGCAGCCCTCGTCGTCCTGGCCGACACCCTCATCGACTACGCCAACGGCCGCGCCTCCCTGTGGGACGTCGCATTTGCAGCTTTGGACTGCGTCCCGGGCATGCGGGGCCTCACCACCCTCGGCGGTCTCGCCCGCGGCATGCGCTCGTTGGCCACCACCGGTCTCCGTGGCATCGAGGCCGGCGTGCGTGGACTCGGCCAGGGTATGCGGGGCATGGGGCGCGCCATCCGGGGGCTCGTCACCCGGGGCGACCCCATCGACATGGCCACCGGCGAGATGGTGCTTTCCGCCACGGACGTCCAACTCCCGGGAGTGCTACCAGTAGTACTCGAACGGCACCACCGGACCTCGGTGCGCGCCGAGTCGCCCTGGCGGCGAGCTCCCGCTGATCGCCATCACCGACCGCAACGGCAACCGCGTTGACATCCGGTACAGCGAGGCCGGCGACCCCACCGATGTCGTCCACTCCGGCGGCTACCACATCGGCATCACCACGGAGCGCGGCCGAGTGACCGAACTCCGGCTGCTCAGCCACCCCGGCCAGCCGCTCCTACTCGGCTACGGCTACGACGAATCCGGGCTCCTCGCCGAGATCCGCAACTCGTCCGGCCTGCCGCTGAGGCTGTTCTATGACGACCGCTCCCGGCTGCGCCGCTGGGAGGACCGCAACGGCTACTGGTACGCCTACGAGTACGACGCCGAGGGTCGCTGCGTATTCACCACCGGCACCGACCGTGTCCTGGAGTACCACTACCGCTACGACCCCGACAACCTCCGCACCTCAGCCGTCAACTCCCTCGGCCAGGAGGCCATTTACCACTTCAACGACTGCTTCCAACTGGTGGCGGAGACAGACCCGCTCGGACAGGTGTCCACCCGCGAGTGGGACCGATACGACCGGCTGTTGTCGTTCACCGACCCGTTGGGCCACACCACCCGCTACGCCTATGACGATCGCGGGCACGTCACCGTGGTCACGCGTCCCGATGGTCGGGAGATCCGGGCCGAGTACAACGATCTCGGGCTGACCTCGGAGATCGTCCAGGCGGACGGTTCCGTGTGGGCCTACGCCTACGACGGCGCCGGCAATCGCACCGCCATCCGCGACCCGGGCGGCGGCACCACCCGCCTCGGCTACGACCGGCGCGGCGCGCTCGTTACGGCCACCGATGCGGCAGGCAACGAGACACGTGTGCTCTGCGACGCCGCGGGCATGCCAGTGGCGTTCGTCAACGCGCTGGGCGAGACTACCGAGTACCGGCGCGACGCGTTCGGGCGCACGGTGGAGGTCGTGGACGCGCGGGGGACCGTGCGGCGCGCGGAGTTCACGGTCGAGGGGCGGGTGCTCAGCCAGACCGACGGGCTCGGCGGGGTACGGCGGTGGAGCTACGACGCCGAGGGAAACTGCCTGGGCCATACCGACGAGAACGGCGCCACCACCCGCTACGAGTACGGCCCTTTCGACCTCCCCATTGCCCAGACCGGCCCCGACGGTGTGCGGTACGCCCTGGTGCGCGATACCGAGCTCCAGCTCACCCAGGTAATCGACCCCGCCGGCCGCACGTGGGAGTACACCTACGACGCCGCGGGTCGCCTGACCGCGGAGACCGACTTCGACGGCCGTACCGTCAACTACCGGCTGAACGCCGCGGGTCGACTCGTCGGTCGCGTCAACGCTGCAGGGCAGACGGTCGGTTACACCCTGGACGCGCTCGGGCAGCCCGTCACCCTCGACGTGGACGGCCGCACCACCCACCTCGGCTACGACGCGCTGGGCCGGCTGCTCACCGCCACCAGCCCGGAGGCCGAGCTCGTCGTGCGGCGCGACGCGATCGGCCGCCCGACGTTTGAGACCGTCAACGGCCGCACCATCGCCTACACCTACGACGCCCTCGGCCGCCCCGTGTCCCGAACCACCCCGTCCGGGCACACCAGCGGCTGGTCCTACGACGAGGCGGGCCGCCTCCGCTCCCTGCTGTCGGCTGGACACATCCTGACGTTCGAGCACGACGCGGCGGGGCACGTGACCCAGCGCGCCTACTCTTCGGGGCTCACGGTGGACGACGCGTGGGACGCCGCCGGGCGGGTGACCAAGCGGACCCTGACCAACCGGGCCGCGGGCGCCCTGGCGCGGCAGACCTACACCTATCGGGCCGACCACATCCTCACCGGCGTCGACGGCACGCGGTTCGAACTCGACGGGGCCGGGCGGATCACCGGGCTCGCGGAGACCGGCGACGCGCCGGGCGCCTGGCGCGAGAGCTACGCATACGACCCGATGGGCACCCTGGTCGCCGCCGACTGGCCGACGGCTGGCGAGGCCGGCGGCGAGCGCACCGTCGCGGGCGGCCTCGTCACCCGGGCCGGACGGGTTCGCTACGAGTACGACGCCGCCGGCCGCATGGTGCTGCGGCAGAAGACTCGTCTGTCCAAGAAGCCCGACACCTGGCGCTACGAGTGGGACGCCCAAGACCGACTCGTCGCCCTCTCCACCCCCGACGGCACACGATGGCGCTACCGCTACGATCCGTTCGGGCGCCGCATCGCCAAACAGCGGCTCGCGGCCGACGGCTCGGTGGCGGAGGAGACCACCTTCACCTGGTCCGGTACGACCCTGGTCGAGCAGTCCGGTCCCGGCACCACGCTTAGCTGGGACTACGACGGCCGGATCCCGCTGGCCCAGGTGGAGCAGGGCGAAATCGACCAGCGGTTCTACGCCATCGTGACCGACCTCGTGGGCACCCCGACGCGCCTGGTCGACGAAGCGGGCAGGATCGCCTGGCAGGCCAGCAGGACCGTGCACGGTCTCACCACGGCCGACCCCGGCTCCGCAGCCGCGACGCCGCTGCGCTTTCCGGGCCAGTACTACGACGCCGAATCGGGCCTGCACTACAACTACCAGCGCTATTACGACCCCGAGTTGGCCCGCTACCTCACGCTCGACCCGCTCGGCCTCGGCCCGGCGCCCGACGCCGCCGGCTATGTGGCCAACCCGTTGTGCGACACCGACCCGCTAGGACTCGCCGCGCACGACGAGATGGTGGTCCTCTACCACGGGGCGCAGGACCTGAGGGGCACAACGTTCCAACTCGGCGCACCGACCGGCGTGGCCGTTCGCGGAGCGACTCCCGAAGCCGGCCTTTACCTCACCGACGACCTCACCCGGGCCATCCAGCAGTACGCGGGTCAGAGCGGGCAGGTGGTGCGTGTGGAGGTGCCGAGCGTGTTCGCCGATCGTATCCGGCAGGTGGGCGGTCCGCCCGGAAACCAGCAGCCGGAGTGGTTCGTCAACAACGCCGCCGACCTCGCCGTGGTCAACGATGGGATCATCGGGGTCAGAGGTTCCATGGACGCGTTCATGAGCTGGATGAACAGGGGCCCAGGCCAAGCACCGGAGAGTATGAGTTAAGTGACACACCAGCCTCACCCTTCCGTATCAGAGACCTCACTCGCCCGGGAGATCTTCGGACCCCTCGGCGGCATCGTCACGCTTGGCGCCGCCGTCGGCGAAACGGCCGTATCCGTCGGCGACTTCGCCGCCGCCCGCCGGGCGGAGCTCGACCGCCTGCTGAGCCTGATCCAGGAGGCTGGCGGCTTCGGCGACGAGACGATGGCCCTCGTCGACGAGTTGGGCTGGCATCGGGACCACGATGCCACCCCGTTCCTCGCGATGTGGTCGGGCCTCATCGAGCCCTACCCCTTCGACGCCGACGACCCCGCGGTGATCCGGCGCATGGTGACGATGGGCGCGGACCTGCAGTCGGTGGCCCTTCTGCACGCCCTGGTGGCCGCCGCGACCACCCGGACGGACACCGACCCGGCTCGCCTGACCGAGGAGATCGCCGAGGCACTCCGCGTGTCCTGCGCGCTGCTCGGTGAGATCACCACCCCGGCGGCGACGTTCCGTGCCTGGCGAGTAGCCCGCCTGGCCGGCATCCTTCAATCGGGCCCGGCGGTGCCCGAGGACGCCAGGACTCGCTGGCGCGACTATGCGCATCGGCTGGGGGCGCTGTTGCTGAGCGACGCCGACTGAGCGGAAGACAGTGGCATGACCTACTTCGCCGACCTTTCGCCCTACGTTTACCTGCCCGAGACCTTGCCCTCGGGCGTCACGGCACTGAACGTCGGCTGGCTGAGTCCGATGCGCGACTATCCGAGGGGGGATGTACCGGAGGGCTTCACCGATGCGCTCGGCCTGCTGTGCCGGGATGAGCAACGTGCCGTCACGCGCGGCATGCACGCCTGCGGACTCATACACCGGCTCGGCGAGCAGCGGTTCCCGATCCGCATCGAGGGGGATGGCCGCACCGTGGTCCTCGGCACGGCCGAGGTGCGGGTGGTTTCACGGGCCGGTGAATGGCTGATCGCGCCAACCCTCGTGTACCACTACGTCACCCGGCACCACTACCTCCCGCCCGAGCCCTTCGTCGAGGCAGTCCTGGCCCGCCGGACCCCGGCGACCATCGGGTCGGCCCCCGGCTGACGGTGCTCGGAGTGAGCTTCTGGAGGTGATGGCGGGCTGTGCCTCATCAGGCCGGTGCCCGCTTACTCCAGGGGCTCGTCGTCGACCTCGATGTCCCACTGGGCGTCGTCCCCGTCGACCGAGGTCACCGTGACGGTCGCTCCGTAGGTCGGGCCGGTCCCCGTGACCTCGCAGCGGATGGTGGCCCCCACTTCCGCGGGGAGGTCCTCGGGGCAGGTCACATTGATGTCCCCGCCGAACCGCTCCTCCAGGACCGCGGACGACTGCTCGCCGACCTCGGTCCTGTCGATGACGGGGTCGCTGCTGGAGCAGCCCGTGGCGAGGAGCAGCGACAGCGCTCCCAGGGCTATTCCCGTGACCGCTCGGCTCCGCCGTGCCTGCCGCATCGCGGCCTCCCTTGCCTGATCCTGACGTGCGCGCATGAAGATACGCGGGGACGCGCAAGCCCGGTTCCGGGGTGTCCGAAGGGAGATGAGGTTGAGACCTTCCCGCCGGCGCATGGCCGACAGCACCGCGCCCCCGCAGTCGGCCGTCGTGGCCGGTGCGGGGGCGCTTGTGCTCGTGGGGGCACTACGGCCGCCGGCCGGGCAGTGGGCCGGCCGCGGCGAGGAACGCCCGCCAGGGCGCTCCGCCGAAGAGGACGACCGGGCCGTCCTCGCCGTGCTTGCTGTCCCGCAGCGCGACGGAGGTTTCACCCAGACGGGCGACCTCGACGCACTGGCCGTTGCCTTCCGAGTAGCTCGACTTGGCCCAGCGCGCGCCGCTCAGGCGGGCGACCTCGACGCACTGGCCGTTGTTTGCTGAGTAGCTGGACTTGACCCATACCGCTTCTGTCAGGTCAATGCTGCTGTTCATGACTCCCTGCCACGTCGGTGATCAGGCGCCGCGACGCCTGCTCGGTGAGTGATTTCTTCCAGATTCCTTCGAACGCCGTGTCGTAGCGTTCCACCTCGTTCGGCTTGTCCCGGTAGAGATCGCCCGTGTAGCCGTCGGCGTAGACGGTGGGCGGCTCGCTCTTCCGGCCCTCCCCGTACTGCGGGAAGCGCAGGACCACGAACGCCCCGGACAGCACGCCCGGATGCTCGCCCGCCGTGAACGGCATCACCCGCAGCAGGACGTTGGGCAGCTCGGCCGCCTCCGCCAGGTGCCGCAACTGCTCCGCCATCACGGCCGGTCCGCCGATGCGGCGGCGCAGCACCGCCTCGTCCAGCACCACCCGGAGCGTGGGCGGCTGGATGGGCCGCGTCATCACGCGCTGCCGCTCCATCCGCAGCAGCACCCCCCAACTCGGCGGTGATCGAGGCGACATGGCGCGGCATCACCCGGCGCGCCCGCGCTCCCGGCCGGACTCCTCCGCCGTCCAGAAGGGGTGGATCATGCCCACACAGCGCACCCTGCGTTATCCCTGACGCAGCGCGAGCGTCCCCGCCGCGCGCCGCCACTCGCGCCATGTCGCCCACGCGTGGCACGTGGCCGAGCTCGCCGACGACCTCGAACTCGTCGTCTCCGAGCTCCTCACCAACGCCGTCCGGCACGGCTCCACCGGCAACGACCGCCGGGTGGCGCTCACTTACACCCTCACCGCCGGCCCACCTGCGCGTCGCCGTCCGCGACGCGGGCGACGGCACCACCCCCGGGCGCGACGACCGCCCCGCCGAGGCGGAGCACGGGCGCGGGCTGCTGATCGTCCAAGCGCTCAGCAGCGCCTGGGGCGTTGACTCCCTGCCGGTCGGCAAAACGACCTGGGCCACGCTCGCGCGCACCGCGGCGCCCGCGTCCCCCGCCGCCCTCGGGCCGGCCCCCACCGCCGAAGGGGCGGCGCGCGTCACCACATGACGCGCCAGCCCGCAGCCGTGCGTGCGCCGCACCCCGCCACCCCTGCCGACCGGATACCGCCCACTTCCCTTCAGGAGAACTCCCGCCGTGACCGCCCGCCCGTCAACGCCCGCCGCCCGGCCGCCCCGGCCGGACCCGGCGGGGAGGAACGACCGCGTCGCCATCGGCGTCACTGTGGACGCCCGTACCGTCCGGCTCGGCGATCAACTGCTCCTCGCCGGACAGGCGTTCACCGTCGCCGACATGACCGCCCTCTTTCGCGGGGGCCGACGGCTGGAGTTCACGACCGGCGAGACCTTCACCATGAAGGCGCACACCGTCCTCTACGCCACGCGCACCGTCCGCCCCGTGCCCGACGCCACCGGGGCCCGGTCGGGGCGAGCGCGCCCACGCACCGGCTGAGGCGCGGCCCGGTCCGCGCGCGGGCTTCGTGGCATGAGGGGCGTCGCGCCCTACCGGTCGGCGGAGCCCGGGGCGATCACCCAGCGCATGGTCTGGCCGGTGATTTTCTGGATCATGTCGAAGTCACCGTCGTAGTGCAGGACCGTCAGTCCATGGCGTTCAGCGACGGCGGCGATCAGCAGACCGGAGAGCGAGAGCGCCCGGTGGAAGCCGCGGCGCAGGGCCTCGCGTTGAAGCCACAGGGCCCGCTCGTGCTCCTCGTCGTTGCAGGGCGCGTAGTCGAGGCCGCGCAGGCTGACGCGGATGCGTGCGGCATCCTGCTGGGTGCGGGCGCTGAAGATCATCTCGTACTCGACCACCGCGCACGTGCTAAGGAGCGCGCGGTCGTTCAGCTCGTCGAGCACGGCCCCCACGGCCGGCTGTCCCCACCGGGCGAGGGCCGACTTGTCCGCCAGGAAGACACTCACGCCGCGTCGCTGCTCCGGTCCCGCGCGCGGGACCCGGCCGGGCCGCTGTTCTCGATGATCTCGCCGAAGTCGAGCTCCCCGGACTTCACCGCATCGGCGAACTCCTGACGCAGGCGCCTCTTCACCGCGTCCTCCATGGCCGCACGCACGGCCGCGGCCTTGGTGCGGACGCCGTACAACCGCATGGCCTCTTCCACGATCTCGTCATCGAGATCGATGACCGTACGAGACATGGGCACTCTCCCGTCGACCTCTTCCGGCTCCCTTCGGGCCTCAACGATATCGCATTGCCTCGCCAGGTGATATCGCCTGTGGGGTGGCGGCGCCCGACGCCGCCCCCGCCCGGCGTTAGGCTCCCCGCATGAGTGACGTCGTGGTGCGGGACGAGGTGACGGAGGCGGAGCTGCCGGAGGTGCTGCGGCTGATCGAGGCCGCGGCGGCCGTGGACGGTCAGTACGCGGTGTCGGAGCAGGGGCGGCTGCTGCTGCGGGGCGGGGCGCGGGCGGGCGTTCGGCATGTGCTGATGCGGCGCGGGGGCGCGCTGGTGGGGTACGCGCAGTTGGACGGGACCGATCCGGTCGAGGCGCCCTCTGGCGAGCTGGTGGTCCACCCCGACCACCGGGGGAACCGGTACGGGCGGGTGCTCGGCGAGGCGCTGCTGGAGGAGTCGGGGCGGCGGCTGCGGCTGTGGGCGCACGGGGCGCGGCCGGCGGCGCGGCGGCTGGCGCAGACGCTGGGGCTCACGCTGTTCCGCGAACTGCGGCAGTTGCGGCGGCCGTTGGGCGGCCTGCCGCTGGATCCGCCGCCGCTGCCCGAGGGCGTCGCGCTGCGCACCTTCGTGCCCGGCGGCGACGACGCGGCCTGGCTGGCCGTGAACGCCGCTGCCTTCGCGCACCACCCCGAGCAGGGCTCGCTCACCCAGGAGGACCTGGACGCGCGCAAGGCCGAGCCGTGGTTCGACCCGGCCGGGTTCTTCCTCGCCGTCCGGGAGGAGGACGGCCGGGTCCTCGGTTTCCACTGGACGAAGGTGCACGCCAAGGAGGGCCTGGGCGAGGTGTACGTCCTCGGCGTCGCCCCCGAGGCGCAGGGCAGCGGCCTGGCCCGCCCCCTGACCATCGCCGGCCTGCGCCACCTCGCCCGGGACCGCGGCCTGCCCACGGCGATGCTGTACGTGGACGCGGACAACGCGGCGGCCGTTCGCCTGTACGAGGGCCTGGGGTTCCGGACGTTCGAGACGGATTTGATGTACCGGACGGAGGGCTGAGTACCGCCCGTTGGCGCGGGCAGGCCCCTTTCTCAGGTCGGAACAGGTGATGCGCCGGACGACCGGCCCTTCTTCGGCGTGGTCACGGCCGCAGGCCGGCTGCCTCGGCCATCAGGCGTGGTCGGCAGGACTCGCAGGTGCAGCTTCCACTGCCGTAGGAAGGGGTGTAATGAACCATTCCATGCCGATTGCCGTCCTTCGTGTCGAAACCCTCCCAGAGGTTAGCCGTACAGTCTTCCTTGCTCCCCTCTGGGAAGTAGTGGCTCCAGATGGCATAGGAAACCAGGTCAGCGACTTGGATGAGTCGGGTGGCCTTCGAATCCGCGAACAAGGGAACGTCTGCAAGGTTGCGCAGTCGGCCGATGGTGCCTGCTGCTCGTCGCCACTCCCTGGTCCAGTCCTGGATGTCACGTTCGGCCACCAGGCGACGGTCATGGATCACCAGGCCGAGATCGGCATGATCGCCATCCCGCTTATTGCGCTTCAGCATGACATCGAACTTGTTGAGGAGAACCTCGTAGGCGAACTGTTCCCGCTGTGCCGGTGAGTACGAAGGACGGAAATTCCGATCTACGGCCACTCCGAAAAGAGCCATGGGTAGTGAGTGATTCTCCGGCACAAAGTCCCGCAAGATGGCGTAACAATCACGCAGAAGTTGCAGTCTCTCCATGCGCTCCACGTCAACCCAGACGCTCGCCTTCTGGTGGCTGGCAGCGCTGGATTTGGGCTTCTTGGCATTGCGCATCTCGGAGACGTGCAACTCGTATTCCCCGGCTGCTCTTCCGGTTCCGGCTGTGTATTTCATCACCGCACTGTCGAGCTGGCGGTGCAGCCTGCGTGCACCCCGTTCATGGATCGCTATGCCGCCGAGAACAAAGGCGTGGCTCCCGCCATGAGTGCCCCGACGCGTCCACGAAAAGAAGATGCACAGGCGCTCCAAGGCAGTGCAGGGGAGAAGCCACCGTCGAAGTAAGAGCGAGAGCGGGCCCAGGATCTGGACCCGCTCTCATGAGCTTGTGCCGGGGCAGCCGACGTGGGCACCGCGTTGGCAGTCCCACACACTGCTCGGTGCCGCGTTGGCAGCCCTCCCAGCACTCCCAGTGTTTTTCTGCTCTGGACCTCCTGTCAAGCGCGCTCCACGTGACGCGACCTGCGGCGGGCCCCGCACTGCGGACGCCGCCTCCTGGGGAGGTCCGCCGTCACCGCGCGGGACGGCTGGCCCTGTCCGGCCGAGGGCGAAGCCGGGGCCCTCTCAGACGTTGGGGCCGTAGTTCACGCACTCGGGGCGGAAGTCCGGCTCGCGCGGGCCGAGTTCGTTGAGGATGAGCTGCATGATGGGCCCGTCGAAGGACATCCCGGAGTGGCTGACGGGGTCGTCGGGGCAGAGGTCCTGAAGCAGGATGTTGGTGGAATCGGGGCCGCGCAGGAAGGAGTTGGTGACCGGGGTGACCGTCGTGTCGTGCGCGGTCGCGATGGTCAGGTAGCGCACGCCGGGCACGGTGTCGCCGTCGGCGAACAGCTCCTCCTGGAACTCCGAGCCCGCCTCCTGCTGGATGTACGCGGGCGCGCCGATGAGGCGGTAGAAGTCGTTGACCAGGCCGAGCACGTGCAGGGTGCGGCCCAGCTCGACCAGGCCGTTCATCGTCGTGCCGTGGTTGGTCGGGCCGAGGCCGATCATCGTGCGCACCTGGGCGGCGCCGCCGAGCCGCTTGATGTAGTAGTTCGGCATCATGCCGCCCTGCGAGCCGCCGATCACGTCCACGCGGTCGGCGCCGGTGGACTCCAGCACCCGGTCGACGAACGCGCTCATGGTGCGGGCCGATTCCTCGATGTCGCCGAGCCCGAAGAGGCGGCCGGCGCTGTACGGGACCGCGCCGTAGTTGAACCCGTAGACGCAGTACCCCTCGTTGGCCAGCGTCGGGGCGATCATCGCCCCGGCCGAGCCGAAGTTGGACGTCGTCCCGTGCACGATGACGACGGGCTCGGGGTGCTCCTCGGAGGGCGTGCAGGACCAGTCGTTCGCCCCGGCGGGCGCGTCCGGGCTGAAGAAGAAGTTCTTGATGGAGGTCCCCAGGTCCCCGACCGGGTACCGCTCCCCGCCCTCCTCCGCCGAGGCGGCCCCCACTCCGCCGGCCCCGAGGGACACCGCCGCACACACTGTGACCACGACCGCGACGACCGCGCGCCGCATCCCGAACCTTCGCAAGACTCCTCCTGCTCATGCCGCATCCGAGGCGTTACGGGAGCCTTACCGTAGCAATGACGAACAGCGCTGTACATGAAACGCTCGCGGCGAGTTCGAGCCGTTTGCCGCGCGGGAGTTGCCCGGCGGGCGCGGGGGGCTACGCCCGGAGGGGGGCGACCTCGTCGGCCAGCGCCTCCGCGCGCCCGGGGGACGCCAGGAGCAGAACGCTGAACGACACGCCCCCGCCGGCCGCGAGCCCCCGCTCCTCGACGGCGCGCGCCAGCACGGCGAAGAACACCCTCCGCTCCTCCGGCGGCGCGGCCAGAACCTCCTCCGCCGCCGACACGACGAGCAGGCAGTGGTCGAAGGGCAGCCAGCTCAGATCGCGGAGGCAGTCGCTCAGTCAGCTTCGAACCTCGGCTCCAGCCAGATCTCGTCGAGTTCCGTGCCGCCGAGACCGAGGGTGATTCCCTGTGCGATGCGGATGTGTCGATCCGCCTTTCCTGCGCGGCGGCTGATGAGAAAGAGCCGCCTTTCCGGATCGTAGAAATCCGCCCAATCCTCATCGGGCAGTCGCGTCGCCACACTTTCGTCCCACGCTTGGGAGCAGGTCGCGAAGACCCTCCCCGGGGTGGACGGCGGGGCGGTGAGTCCCGTGACGGCAAAGCCTTCCAGGGGGTAATAGCCCCATACGTACAACAGGCACCCGCGCTCGACGCCCACGACGATCTGAAGTGTGTCACGGGTGAGGCTTGCCGCCCCCGCATTCCCCTGGCGAGCGTAGAGGTCCGGCGGATCGGTCGCCTCGTATTCGAAGGCGTGATCGAGAGGTACGTAGGTGAGTACCCCTTCGAGCGGTGCACCGCCCTCCTGGGCCGAGAAGCGCAGCGTCATCATCTCTCGCTCGTGAAATTGAAATGCATGATCCGATTGTTTTGCGTGTCGATGACCAGTTCCCATCTTCCTGATCTGCCGTTGAAGGCGCCAGGGGTGTCCCATCTCAGCGCCCCGGGAACGCCCCGGGGGTCGAGCATCGGCGCACTTCCGGCCATGATGTCGAGGACGAGTTGATGCGAATCAACGAAGGGGCGCGTGCGGAAGGTGTAGTACCCGCCGTCTGCGGATTGCCTCCTTCCGCTGAAATCGTCGAGATGGCGCTCCACGGTCCGGGTCATCGTCAGATTATCGGGGTCGATCCGTGCCAGCGATTCGTCGATGGCCCTGTCACCGGTTGGGCAAGGAGCGAGCCCCCAAGGGTCCGACCACGTCAGTGGGTTGTGGACGTAGGCGACGGGGTTCGGGGCCGGGGTGAGGCCGAGGGGGTCGGGGGTGGTGTAGCGGGCCGTCGTGGGGTCGTAGTGGCGGTGGAGGTTGTAGTGGAGGCCGGATTCGGGGTCGGCGTACTGGCCGGGGAAGCGGAGGGGGGTGTGGGCCGTGCTGGTGGTGGGCCAGGCGGTCGTGCCCCAGAGGGTGGTGCGGGACTGCCAGGCGACCGTGCCGGTGGCGGGGTCGACCAGGTGGGTGGGCGTGCCGATGAGGTCGGTGACGATGGCGAAGAACCGGCTGTCCGTGTCGCCGCGGCGCTCCGTCTGGGCGATGGGGTGGAGGCCGTCGTGGTCCCAGGTGAGGGTGACGGGGGCGGGGAAGGCGGGAGCCGCGGTGGTCTGTTCGACCAGTACCGGCCCGTCCCAGGTGAAATCCGTGCGCTCGACGGCCGATGAGCCGTCGGGCGACAGCCGCTCCTTGGCGACGCGGCGGCCGAGCGGGTCGTAGCGGTAGCGCCAGCGCGTGCCGTCCGGGGTGGTGACGGCGGTCAGGCGGTCCTCCGCGTCCCAGGCGTAGCGCCAGGTCTCCCACTCGCCCGAGAGGCGACGGCGGCGGCGCGAGGTGATCCGGCCGGCCGCGTCGTAGGCGTAGCGGATCCGGCCGGCCCGGGTGACCCGCGTGCCCGCGTAGGCGCGCGCCCCGGCCGCCGCGCCCGCGCCCGGGAACGCGGCGTGCGTCTGGTCCCCGGCGCCGTCGTAGGCGTAGCTCTCGGCCCAGCCGCCGGGGCCGCGCACGGCCGTCACCCGGCCCACGGCGTCGAGGTCGAAGGCGCGCGCCCCGCCCGCCGGGTCCTCCAGGGCCGCGAG
The DNA here is from genome assembly GCF_031845405.1 of Streptomyces boetiae. NCBI lineage: Bacteria > Bacillati > Actinomycetota > Actinomycetes > Kitasatosporales > Streptomycetaceae > Streptomyces > Streptomyces boetiae. Next base: position 187,380 of record NZ_JAVREN010000001.1, on the reverse strand, counting down.
GTGGCCGTCCGCCCGGTAGGTGTAGGAGCGGCGGGCCAGCGGCTCGGGGGCGCCGGAGGCGAGGAGGGCCTGGGAGGCCAGGCGGCCGGCCGGGTCCCAGTCGCGGGTGAGCAGCAGGGAGCCGACCCGGCGCGCCGTCTCCCGGCCCGCCGCGTCGTGGGCGAAGGCCAGTGCGTGCCCCGAGGCGTCCAGGCCGGTGCGGCGCCCGGCCGCGTCGTAGCGGAAGGCGGAGACGGCGCCGCCCGGCGTGGTGCGCGAGACCGGCCGGCCCAGCGGGTCGTAGGCGTGGGAGAGGACCCTGCCGGCCACCGTCTCGCTCAGCACCCGGCCCAACCGGTCGCGGCGCAGGTGGAGTTCGGCGTCGGGCCCCAGGGCCGAGGCGAGGCGCCCGGCCGCGTCGTAGAGATGGACGGTGGCCCGCCCGTCGGCCTCCTTGCGGGCGACGCGGCCCAGCGCGTCGCGCTCGTACGCCACGGTCTGGCCCAGGGCGTTGGTGCGGGCGGTGAGGGCGCCGGTGGCGTCGTGGGCGAACGTCAGCGTGCGGCCGTCGAAGTCCGTCTCCGAGGTCAGGCGGCCGGCCGCGTCGTAGGCGTAAGTCCAGGTCAGGCCACGGGGGTTGGTGACCGAGCGCAGCCGCAGCTCGGAGTCGTGGGCGAACGCGTGCCGCGCCCCGTCCGGGTCGGTGCGCGCGAGGGGCAGGTCGAAGGGGCCGTACGCGAAGGCCGTCACGCCGCCGACCGGGTCGGTGTGCCGGACGCAGTTGCCCTCGCCGTCCCAGGCCCAGCTCCGCTCGGCGCCGTCCGCCGCGACGTGCCGGGCGGGCCGGCCCTCGACCGTCCACTCCAGGCGCTCGGTGCCGCCCAGCGGGTCCGTGATCTCCACGGGCCGGCCGAACGCGTCGCGCCGGAAGGCCGTGACCCCGCCGAGCGGGTCGGTGATCTCCACGGGCAGGCCGGCGGCGTCGCAGCGCAGGCGGGTGGTCGCGCCCAGGGCGTCGGTCACGGCCGTCGGGCGGCCGTTCGCGTCGTAGGCGTAGCGGGTGGTGTGCCCGTCCGGGTCGGTGACGGCCGTGCGGTTGCCCCGCTCGTCGTACGCCAGGCGCCAGACCGCCCCGCCCGGCTCGGCGATCTCCGCCGGCAGGCGCAGGTCGTTGTACGCGAACGAGAAACGCGAGCCGTCGGGCCGGACCACGGCCACCACGTCGCCGCGCGCGTCGCGGTGGAACGCCGTGGTGCGGCCGAGCGCGTCCGTGCGCGCGGTGACCCGGCCGCGCGTGTCGTAGGCGGTGCGGGTGGTGTGGCCCAGCGGGTCGGTCTCGGCGACGACGCGGCCGGCGGCGTCCACGGCGTAGTGCCGGGCGTGGCCCTCCGGGGTGGTGACGGTGGTGACCCGCAGCCCGGTGGAGGGGTCGGGATCCCCGTAGGCGATCCGGGCCGCGAGGTGGCCCTCGGTGCCGCCCTGGGCCACGCAGCGGTCGAGGCCGTCGTAGGCGTAGGCGTAGCGGTGGCCGTTGGTGTCGGTCCAGGAGGTGACCCGGCCGCGCTCGTCGTAGGTGTAACGCAGTGGGCGGCCCGAGGAGTTGATCACCTCGGTGAGGTTCCCTGCCGTGTAGCCGAAGCGGACCAGCTCCTGGTCGGAGCCGTCGGGGGCGGCGCCGGCCAGGTGGAGGGCGGTGACCCGGCCGGCCTCGGTGGTGAGCCTGAGGCGGTAGCCGGCGGAGTGGACGAGGCCGGTGGGGGTGGTGCCGTCGTACTCGACGGTGATCCGGTGGCCGTTGCGGTCGCTGATCTCGGCGAGCAGCGCCTCGCGGGGCCCGTCCCCCTGGGCCTCCGCCGGGCCGTCGAAGTGCCAGGTGAGGCCGGCGGCCGGGTCGGTCAGCCGGTAGTCGCCCTCGGGGGTGCGCTCCAGCGGGCGCGCCGGACCCGAGGCGGGGAGGGACGGGGCGCCGGGGGCCGGGTGCGGATAGGCGAGGACCAGGCCGTCCTCGGTCAGCAGGACGACGCCCTCCGCGTCGATCTCCAGGCGCTGGTCCACCGTGCTGGACCAGGACGGGCCGAACCAGCGGCCCAGCCGGTAGCCGGACTCCACGCGCCGGGTGAACGCCAGCGGCAGCGCGCCGGGGAGCGTCACGTCCGCCTGGGCCAGGAACATCCGGCCGGTGGCGAGGTTGACCGGGTCCGTGCCGCCGGTGGTCGCCTCGGCGTCCGGCGTGGCGCGCTCGCGCGGGCCGTCCTCGCGGACCTGCTCGCGCGCGGAGGGGGCGGGAGCGTCGCCGGGAACGTCCGGTGCGTCCGGTGCGCCCGGCGCCTCCGGCCGCAGGGCCCCCCGCCCCCGGCTCCCCAGCACCTCGGGAACGGCCCGCCCCATCGCCTCGGCCGGGTCCCGCCCGGCGGAGTCGAGCGCCGTCTCCACCGCGCCCGCCGGGTCCCGCGCGGCCTGGACGAAACCCGCGCCCGTGCTGTTGAGATTCGTGAGGTACTCCGCCGGGTGGGTGAGGTTGTAGGGGTCCAGGGGATTGGCCGCCCGGACGGAGTTCAGGACCCCGGCCCCGCCGCGCAGGACGCCCGCGGTGACGTGCGCCGAGTGCAGAACGCCCTCGGTGGCGGCGTCGGTGACCTGATCGCCGTAGGAGGGCGTGGCGGGGGCGGCCTCCCGGGCCGCGGCCACCTCCCGGCGCGCCGCGTCCGCCGCGGCGTTCCGCTGCCGCCGGGCCTCGGCCAGGATCTCGGCCGCCTCCTCGGCGCGGGCCACGCCGGGGTCGTGGAACGCCCCCGGCCGGGGCGGCAGCGGAAGGGACCCCCGCTGCTCGGCGGGGGCGGCGTTGTGGGCGTCGACCGCCCGGTTGTACCGCTCCACCTCCGCGTTGTGCGCCTCGCGCGCCTCCTCCGAGGCCCGCGACGCCGCCCGGTAGCGCTCGATCGCCTCCCGCGCGCGTTCCTGCGCCCACTCCACGGTGCCGGCGAACTCGCCCAGGGCCCGCCCCGCCCGGTCGCAGGCCGCCGCCGCGTCGTACCACCTGCGCGGCTCGCCCTCGATCCGCCGCCGGAAGGCGTCGGCCGTCTCGCCGCGCAGCCCGGCTGAGTCCACCCCGGCCAGCCCGTCCCCGACGGCCGTGAACGCGTCGCGGAACCGGACGAGGTGGGCGGCGGTGGAGCGCAGCTTGCCGGCGCTGCCGTGGATCAGCTTCCGGGGGTCCGTGGTCTGGTCGAGGTTCCACTCGTCCACGTCCGCGCCCATGCGGTTGGCCACCGCGTCCCCGGCCGCCCGGACGAAGCCGGCCGCGCTCTCCAGGCCGGCGTCCTCCAGCCGGTCCGCTGTCCAGCCGGAGGCGGCGTCGACGCCCTCGCCGACGAGTTCCACGCCGGACTCGACGACGTTCTCGACGGAGTCGGGGGTGAGGTCGCTGACGATGTCGTCCAGGCCCATCCCCGCTCACCGCCCCTCGGGCGCGGAGCCCTGGCCCGCTTCGGGGTCCGGGTCCGCTTCGGGGCCCTCGTCCGCCCCGGGGCCCTCGTCCGTCCCGGGGCCCCGGTCCGACAGCACGCCCTCCCACGTCCCCGCGATCTCCTCGCCCGCCTCGCGGAACGACTCGCCGCCGAACTCCGCCCCGTCCGGGGTCAGGATCTCCCCGAGGCCCTGCGCGGCGACCTCCTCCTCGGTGGCGTGCGGATTGCCCGTCGCCAGCGCCGCGTTGAGCGTGACGGCGAGGGTGTCCGCCCAGTACCGCTCCTCCTCCCACAGCGTCCCGGCCGCCAGGCCCAGCCGCTGCGCCAGCGCGCTCGCGTCCTGCACCAGCGCGCGAACGCCCCACTCCCAGCGTTCGCAGAACCCCTCGAACGCCTCGGCGACCCCCCGGCTGCCCGCCTCCATGGCGGTCAGCGACATCTCGCGGAACCCGCCGCCGATCGCCGCGCTGGTGGCGTCCCCCACCGTCCGCAGCTCGTCCATCGCCGAGCGCAGGCCGTTCGTGATCAGGTTCAGCGACTCCTGGTCGAACGCCAGGTCCGGCTCCTCGCCGCTCATCGTGCGTGTCCCTCCCGTGCGTCGCGCGCCCGGCCCGCGAGCCGGCCCCCGGCCCAGGGTCCACCGGCCGGGCCGCGCCCCGCAAGCGCCCCCCGCAAGCCCCTCCCGTCCCCCTGGACACGACCGCTGCCCGGGCGTCCCCGCGGGTAGCGTCGTGGCATGACCGGTGCGAGAGGGACGGGGAACGGGCGGCTGTCCGGGCGGGAGCGGCTGCGGGCCGTGCGGGCCGTCGTGGAGGAGGGGGCCTCGGCGCGCGGGACGGCGCGGCGGTTCGGGGTGCCGCCCAGCACGCTGCGGCGGTGGGTCGCGCGGTACCGGGAGGAGGCGGGGCTTCACGCCGTTAACCCGGCTGACGTGCCCCGTTCGCCCGGATGGCGTGAGAATGGAGGCATGAGTCAGGAGACGCGCACCAGGGCCGCCGTGCCCCAGCCCGCCGAGCCCAGCGAGGCCGGGGAGCCCGAGTCGGCGCCCATGGCGGGCCTGGAGGCCGAGGAGCTGGACGAGCAGGGCCCGCCCCCCGGCGACGGGCTGCCCGCGGACCGGTTCCTGGACCGCGAACGCTCGTGGCTGGCGTTCAACGAGCGCGTGCTGGAGCTGGCCGAGGACCCCGAGACGCCGCTGCTGGAGCGGGCGAACTTCCTGGCGATCTTCGCGAGCAACCTCGACGAGTTCTTCATGGTGCGCGTGGCCGGGCTCAAGCGGCGCATCGCCACCGGCGTGGCCACCCGCTCCGTCACCGGCGCCACCCCCAGCGAGGTGCTGGAGAACATCTGGGTGCGCGCCCGCGAGCAGATGACCCGGCACGCCGCCTGCTACCAGCGCGACGTCGCCCCGGCGCTGGCCGCCGAGGGCATCCACCTGCTGCGCTGGCCCGACCTGACGGAGTCCGAGCAGACCGAGATGCGGGCGTTCTTCCGCAAGCGGATCTTCCCCGTGCTCACCCCCCTGGCCGTCGACCCCGCCCACCCCTTCCCGTACATATCCGGCCTCTCGCTGAACCTCGCCGTCGTGGTGCGCAACCCCGCCAGCGGGCATAAGCACTTCGCCCGGGTGAAGGTCCCGCCGCTGCTGCCGCGCTTCCTGGTCGCCTCGCCGCAGCGGTACGTCCCGGTCGAGGACGTCATCGCCGCGCACCTGGAGGAGCTGTTCCGGGGCATGGAGGTGCTGACCACCCACGTCTTCCGGGTCACGCGCAACGAGGACCTGGAGGTGGAGGAGGACGACACCGAGAACCTCCTCCAGGCGCTGGAGAAGGAGCTGCTGCGCCGCCGTTTCGGGCCGCCCGTCCGCCTGGAGGTGGAACGTTCCATCGACCCGGAGGTGTTCGACCGGCTGGTGCGCGAGCTGAAGATCAGCCGCGAGGAGGTCTTCGCGCTGCCCGGGCCGCTGGACCTCGCCGGCCTGCGGTCGATCGCCGGCCTCGACCGGCCCGAGCTGAAGTACCCGAAGTTCGTCGGCGGCACCCACCACGACCTGGCCGAGGTCGAGTCCGCCTCCGCGCCGAACGTCTTCGCGGCGCTGCGCGAGCGGGACGTGCTGCTGCACCACCCGTACGACTCCTTCTCCACCTCCGTGCAGACCTTCCTGGAGCAGGCCGCCGCCGACCCCGACGTGCTGGCGATCAAGCAGACGCTGTACCGCACCTCGGGCGACTCCCCGATCGTGGAGGCGCTGATCGACGCGGCCGAGTCGGGCAAGCAGGTGCTGGTCCTGGTCGAGCTGAAGGCCCGCTTCGACGAGCACGCGAACATCAAGTGGGCCAGGAAGCTGGAGGAGGCCGGCTGCCACGTGGTCTACGGCCTGGTCGGCCTGAAGACGCACTGCAAGCTGTCCCTGGTCGTCCGTCAGGAGGGAGAGGAGCTGCGTCGCTACGCCCACATCGGCACCGGCAACTACCACCCGCGCACCGCCCGCGTCTACGAGGACCTGGGCCTGCTGACGGCGCACCCGGACGTGGGCGCGGACCTCTCCGACCTGTTCAACAGCCTCTCCGGGTACTCCCGCCGGGACAACTACCGCCGCATCCTCGTCGCGCCCCGCTCCCTGCGGGACGGGCTGATCAGCCGCATCCGCCGCGAGGTCGACCACCACAAGGCCGGGCGCCCGGCGCGGGTGCGCATCAAGGTCAACTCGCTGGTGGACGAGGCCGTCATCGACGCGCTGTACCGGGCCTCGCGGGCGGGCGTTCCCGTGGACGTCTGGGTGCGCGGCATCTGCACCCTGCGGCCGGGCGTGCCGGGGCTCTCGGAGAACATCCGGGTGCGCAGCGTGCTGGGCCGCTTCCTGGAGCACTCCCGCCTGTACGCCTTCGGGGGCGGCGGCGACGCGGGCGAGAACGAGGTCTGGCTGGGCAGCGCGGACCTGATGCACCGCAATCTCGACCGGCGCATCGAGGTCCTGGTCCGGGTCGCGGACCCGGCGCACCGCTCGGCGCTCACCCGCCTGCTCGCCACGGGAACGTCCGACGCGACGGCCTCCTGGCACCTGGACGGCGACGGCCGCTGGACCCGCCACGCGAAGGACGCGGAGGGCCGCCCGCTGCGCAACATCCAGGAGTCCCTGATCGAATCCCGCCGCAACCGCCGCAAGCGCCGGGACCCCTCCGATGCGTGACCGCTGCGCTCGGCTCCGGCCACCCACCGGCCTGCCGCCCGCCGGCCTGCCGCCCGGGCCCGGCGCTGCGCGTGGCCTTCGGTCTGACGCCCCTTCCGGCGGGACGCCCGGGGCTGGGCCCGGCGGCGCCCGACCGCCCGGGCCCGGCGCTGCGCGCGGCCTCTGGTCTGACGCCCCTTCCGGCGGGACGCCCGGGGCTGGGCCCGGCGGCGCCCGACCGCCCGGGCCCGGCGCTGCGCGCGGCCTCTGGTCTGACGCCCCTTCCGGCGGGACGCCCGGCCCTGCCCCCGGCGGCGCCCGACCGCCCGGGCCCGGTGGGGGCCTGGCGGACGGCCTCCGCGCCGTGCGCGGCTCGGGATCGGCCGGCGGGAGGCGAGTCCTCGCGCCCGGGCCGGACGCGGAGCTCGGCGGCCGTTCGGGCGGAACGCCCGGCGGTGGGCCGGTGGGCGGCCCTCCGGCTGGGCCTGACGCTGCGCGCGGTCCCAGCTCCGGCGCAGACCCCGGCGCTGGGGGCCGCAGGGCTCCCGACAGCTTCACCAGCGCAGCCTCCGGCCCCTCGGCCGGCTCCGGCGCTGCGCCCGGTGGCGGGGCGGTGGGGGAGGCGGGGCCGGCGCCGGACCCGAGCCACGTCGCCGGTGGGGACGAAGTGCGGGCCGCAGGCTGTGTGTTGTGGCGGCGAGGGGGTGGGGGGCGGGTGGAGATCGCTCTCGTGCATCGGCCGAAGTACGACGACTGGTCGCATCCGAAGGGGAAGCTGGACCCGGGGGAGAGCTGGGCCGAGGCCGCGCGGCGGGAGGTGCGGGAGGAGACGGGGATGGAGTGCGTGCTGGGGGAGGCCCTGCCGGAGGCCCGATACCTGGCGCGGGGGCACCGGAAGGTGGTGCAGTACTGGGTCGCCGAGGCCGTGGCCGGCCGTTTCACGCGGAACAACGAGGTGGACGAGGTCCGCTGGCTGCCCCCCGACCGCGCCAGGGCGACCCTCACCCACCCGGGCAACCGGGACCTCCTCGACCGGGCCCTGGCCGCCCTCGACGGAACGCCCGCCGGCGAGGACCGCGCGTAGCCCCGGGTCCGAGCCGGGTGCCCCGGCGGGAAGGCCCGGGCCGGAAGACGGCGGGAAGCCGCTCAGCGCGGCGCCAGTGCCCCCCAGGGCAGCGTGACCTCGCCCTGGCGCCACCGGCGCGGGCCGTCCGCCAGGGGCCAGGACGTGGCCAGGGCGGCCACGGCGCGGAGCCAGCGCTGGCGGGCGCCGAGGGGCGCGTAGGGCGCGGCCGAGGCCCAGGCGCGGTCGAAGTCGCGGAGGAAGGCGTGGACCGCCTCGCCGGGGACGTTGCGGTGGATCAGCGCCTTGGGCAGCCGTTCGGCCAGGTCGGAGGGGGCGGACAGGGTCGCCAGCCGCGCGGCGAAGGTCACCGTCCGGGGCCCCTCGGGGCCCAGCGCCACCCACACGTGGCGGCGGCCGATCTCGTCGCACGTGCCCTCCACCAGCAGCCCGCCCTCCGGGTCCAGCCGGGCGCACAGCCGCTCCCACGCGCCGGGCACGGCCTCCTCGGGGTACTGGCGCAGCACGTTCGCGGCCCGGATCAGCAGCGGGCGTTCCCCCGTCAGCTCCGCGCCCAGGCCGAAGCCGCCGCGCACGAAGCGCAGCCCCGGCTCCTCGCGCGGCAGCGCCGCCGCGACCCGCGCCGGGTCGATCTCGACGCCCGCCACCCGCACGTCCGCCCGCGCCCCGCGCAGCCGGCGCGCCAGCTCCACGGTGGTCCAGGGCGCGGCGCCGAAGCCCAGGTCCACGGCCAGCGGCGGCGCAGGCGCCCGGCGCAGAGGAACGGCCAGCGCGTGGGCGATCCAGCGGTCCATCCGGCGCAGCCGGTTCGGGGCGGTCGTCCCCCGCGTCACCCGCCCCTCGGCGCCCTCAGCCACCACCGGGGGAGCGTACCCCCGCGGAGAAAACGGCCGAGCCCAGGCCGAAAGAGGATGTGCAGATCGGGAACAAGCGCGCCGGGAGCAGGGTTGCCCACGGAGGACCCGGGGAACGCGGGGAAGGGCCGTCCCCGTACAGGAGCCGCAGAGGAGCCGTACAGGGCCCCGGGCCGTTCCGAGTCCGTTGCTCGTCCGCTCGTCGTCGGGAGGCGTGGGTGCGCTACAGCCGCCGGGTCCGCCGGGTCGCCATGCTCAGCGTGCACACCTCGCCGCTCGACCAGCCGGGCACCGGCGACGCCGGCGGCATGAACGTCTACATCGTGGAGCTGTCCCGGCAGCTCGCCGCGCTGGGCATCGAGGTGGAGATCTTCACCCGCGCCACGTCCGGCGCCCTGGCCCCCGAGGTCGGGCTGGCCCCGGGCGTTCTCGTGCGGCACGTGGACGCGGGGCCGTACGAGGGGCTGAGCAAGGAGGAGCTGCCGGCGCAGTTGTGCCCCTTCACGCACGGCGTGATGCAGGCGTGGGCGGGCGCGGGGCCCGGCCACTACGACGTGGTGCACACCCACTACTGGCTCTCCGGGCACGTGGGCTGGCTGGTCGCGGAGCGCTGGGGCGTTCCCCTGGTGCACGCGATGCACACCATGGCCCGGGTGAAGAACGCCTCGCTGGCCGCCGGGGACACCCCCGAGCCCGCCGCGCGCGAGATCGGCGAGGAGCAGATCGTTCGCGCCGCCGACCGGCTGATCGCGAACACCGCCGAGGAGGCCGCCGACCTCGCCCGCCACTACGAGGCCGACCCGCTGCGCACGGCCGTGGTGCACCCGGGCGTGAACCTCGGGACGTTCCGGCCGGGGGACGGCCGGGCCGCGGCGCGCGAACGCCTGGGGCTGCCGCCGGATGCCTTCGTGCCGTTGTTCGCGGGGCGCATCCAGCCGTTGAAGGGCCCCGACATCCTGCTGCACGCGGTGCGGGAGCTGCTGGACGCGGACCCGGCGCTGCGCGGGCGGCTGATCGTGCCGGTGGTCGGCGGGCCCAGCGGCACCGGGCTGGCCCGGCCCGAGCGGCTCCAGAAGCTCGCGGCGCGCCTGGGCATCGCGGACGTGGTGCGCTTCCGCCCGCCCGTGGCCCAGCACGGGCTGGCCGACTGGTACCGGGCGGCCAGCGTGCTGGTGATGCCCTCCTACAGCGAGTCCTTCGGCCTGGTCGCGGCCGAGGCGCAGGCGTGCGGAACGCCCGTGGTGGCCGCCGCGGTCGGCGGCCTGCCGGTGGTGGTGCGGGACGGGGAGACCGGGTTCCTGATCCACGGCCACGACCCGGCCGACTACGCGCGGGCGCTGGCGCGGCTGGCCGCGCGGCCGGAGCTGGCGGCCGGGCTGGGGGAGGCCGCGGCGCGGCACGCGAGGGGCTTCGGCTGGGAGGCGACGGCCGCGCGCACGCTGGCGGTCTACGAAGAGGCCATCCAGGCGCACCGGTTCGTGACCCGGGGCCTACGATCGAACTATGGCTGATCCGCGGCAGGGCATCGAGCAGGTCATCGAGGAGGCGCTCGACACGCTCGGCGCCGAGTGGGAGTCCCCGGACCCGGGCCACTACGTGGTGAAGCTGCCGGGGACGCGGAAGCTGTCCACCACCTGCTCGCTGGTGGTCGGCCGGCACGCGCTGTCGGTCAACGCCTTCGTCGTCCGCCGCCCGGACGAGAACCACGAGGCGGTCATGCGCTGGCTGCTGGAGCGGAACACGCGGCTGTACGGGGTCGCGTACGCCATGGACCGGCTCGGCGACATCTACCTGGCCGGGCGCCTGCCGCTGGCCTCGGTGACCGCGGAGGAGATCGACCGGCTGCTGGGCACGGTGCTGGAGAACGCCGACGGCCCCTTCAACACGTTGCTGGAGCTGGGCTTCGCCACGGCCATCCGCCGCGAGTACGCCTGGCGCACCTCCCGCGGCGAATCCACCCGCAACCTCGACGCCTTCGCCCACCTCACGGGCGCGGACCGCGCCGGCACGGGCCCGCGCCAAGCCTGAACCCCGCAGCGGGCGGTGGCGGTGTGCACCGCTCTGGCGCCGAGCGCGCCTGCGGTGTGGCCCTGGAGCACGGCTGCCTCGGTGGCGCGGGGGCGGTGGTGTGCACCCGCTCTCGCGCGGACCGCGTCAACTGCTGAGCGCCGCTGTGGTGAGCGCACGGCTGGGGGCCTCCCGGGTCCTCGGAGCCGGGGGCCGGGTCCGAGCCCGGGCCGGCAGCCAGGCCGGCACCGGCCGCAGCACCCGGCGTTCTCCGGAAAGCCGCCGCCGAGCGGCGCGCCGGGCCCGCGCCACGGCTCGGCGGCGGCGCCGGCCACGGGCGTTGGCCCGCACGCGCGGGCCCGTGGCAAGGCCGAGGGCAGCGGCGGCGCCGTCCACGGGCCGCGCCCACCCGGCCCGCGCGGAGCGCGCCCGCCCCGCCGCCCCCGCGCGAGCGCCCGCGCGCCGTCGTCGGCCTCAGCCGTGCCGGCGAGGCAGCCGCTGTTCCGCCCAGATGATCTTGCCGGTCGCCGTGTAGCGCGTGCCCCAGCGGTCGGCGTACTTCGCCACCAGGAAGAGGCCGCGGCCCCCCTCGTCCGTCTCCGAGGCGTAACGCAGGTGCGGGGAGGTGCTGCTGGAGTCGGCGACCTCGCAGATCAGGGTCCGGTCCCGCAGCAGCCGGACCCGCGCGGGGCCCTCGGCGTGGCGGACGGCGTTGGTGATCAGCTCGGTCAGGATCAGCTCGGTGACGAACGAGGCGTCCTCCATGCCCCACTCGGCCAGCCGGCGGGCGGCCTCGCGGCGGACCCGGGTGACCGAGGCCGGCGTGGCCGGGACCTCCCAGCTCGCCACCTGCCAGGGCGCCATCACGCGGGTGCGGGCCACCAGCAGCGCGACGTCGTCGTTGGGCCGTTCGGGCAGCAGCCGCTCCAGCACGGTGTCGCAGGTGGCCTCGGGGTCGCCGCCGGGGGAGTCGGCAAGGGCGGCGTGCAGCAGGTCGAACCCGACGTCGATGTCGCGGTTCCTGGCCTCGACCAGCCCGTCGGTGTAGAGCACCAGACGGGTGCCCTCGGGCAGGTTCAGCTCCCCGGTCTGGAACGGCATCCCGCCCACGCCCAGCGGCGGCTGCCCGGGCAGCTCGGGGAATTCCACCCGCCCGTCGGGGAAGACCAGCGCGGGCGGCAGGTGCCCGGCCCGTGCCACGGTGCAGCGGCCCTCGACGGGGTCGTAGACGGCGTACAGGCAGGTGGCGCCGGTGAACGACCCCAGCGCGCCCATCCCGGACCACTCCCCGACGTGCTGGTCGGCGCTCTCCCGGTCGATGCGGTCGGCCAGCTCGTCCAGGCGGCCCAGCAGCTCGTCGGGCGGCAGGTCGAGGGCGGCGAAGTTGTGCACGGCCGTGCGCAGCCGGCCCATGGTGACGGCGGCGTGCAGCCCGTGCCCGACCACGTCGCCCACGACGAGGGCCACCCGGGCGCCGGAGAGCGGGATGATGTCGAAGAAGTCGCCGCCCACCGCGGCGGCCGGCCGGTAGCGGTAGGCGGCGTGGACGGCGCTCTGCTCGGGCAGCGCGCTGGGCAGCAGGCTGCGCTGGAGGGTGGCGGCCATCTCGTGCTCGCGGGAGAAGCGGCGGGCGTTGTCGATGTTGACGGCGGTGCGGCTGGCCAGCTCGGCGGCCAGCGACAGGTCGTCGGAGTCGAACTGCTCGGCCCGCTGCCTGCGCCAGAGGTTCACCACGCCCAGGACCACGCCGCGGGCGTGCAGGGGCGCGCTGATCAGGGAGTGGTAGCCGCCGTCCACCAGGCGCTGGGCGTGCTCCTCGCTCTGGACCCGCCACCAGGTGGTGCCGGCCAGGTCCGTCTCCAGCATCGGCTGCCCCCCGCGCAGCTCCCGCACCCGGGGCTGGGCGGGGTCGATGTGCAGCAGGGTGCCCAGGGGGTGCAGCAGCGTGTCGCCGCCCACGCTCTCCAGCGCGATGCGGCGCAGCCGGATCACGCCGCCGGGCATCTCGGCCCCGCGCAGCACCTCCTCGGAGAGGTCCACGGTCACCGCGTCGGCGAGGTCGGGCACGGCCACCGCGGCCAGCTCCTCGGCGGTGCGCCGCACGTCCAGCGTGGTGCCGATCCGGACGCTGGCGCGGTAGAGCATCTGGAGGCGCCGCTGGGCGGCCTCGGCGCGGTCGGAGAGGGCGTGCATCTCGGTGACGTCGCGGATGGTGGTGACGCTGGAGGGCGGGGCCGAGCCGTCCCGGCCGATCAGCCGGTGGTTGACGGTCAGCAGCCGCCCGCCGCACAGGTGGACCTCGTCGGTCATCTCCCGGTCGGAGGTGGCCAGCAGGCGGGTGGTGGCCGGGTCCAGGCCCAGGGCGCCGACGTGCCGTCGGGAGCCGTCCGGGGGCAGGTTCGGGACCAGGCGCCGGGCCTCCTCGTTGGCCATGATCATCCCGTTCCGTCCGTCGAGGATCACCACGCCTTCGCGCACCGCCCGCAGGACCGCGTCGCGGCGTTCGAACATCCGGGTGACCTCGGCGGGCCCGACGCCCCGGGTCTGCCGCAGCAGCCGCCGCCCCAGGAGGGCCGAGCAGCCCAGGGCCAGCAGCAGGGCGAGGGCGCCGGTGGCCAGCGGCAGCGGCATCTCCTCGGAGACGAGCAGGTCCACGCGCTCGGTGGCGACGGCCACCCCGACCAGGCCCACGACCGTCCCGTCCGGGTCGCGGACGGGCACCACCACCTGGTGGGCGCGCCCCATCGGGTCGTCCACCGACTCCCGCACGACCCCGCCGCGCTGGGCCTCCCGCAGCGAGCCGATCCACCGCTTCCCGATCCGCGCGGTCTCCGGGTGGGTGAAGCGGATGCCCTCGCGGTCCATGACGACGACCACGTCCACGCCGGTCTGCCGGCGCACGGCCTCGGCGCGGGGCTGGAGCTCGGCCGTGGGGTCGGGCTCTCGCAGGGCCTCGCGGAGACCGGGCGCCTCGGCGAAGGAGACGGCCACGGACAGGGCGCGGCCGAACGCTGCCTCCGTCTCGTCCTTGCGGGTGTGAAGCGCGAGCGCGAGGACGGCGGCGGCCACCAGCAGCGTGATCAGGGCGGCCTGGAGGAGGAACATCTGGCCGACCACGCTGCGGGCGAGCCGCCGCAGCCGCTTCCCGTCGAAGAGGCGAAATGCCCGCATTACTCCACTCTGCACCACGAGGGAAGGCGGGGGCGCATCGGCCGGGGCCGCTTGGCTCCTCTAATCTCGGGCACATGGCCGACGCACCGAACAAGCTGATCCTGCTCCGCCACGGCGAGAGCGAGTGGAACGCGAAGAACCTCTTCACCGGCTGGGTGGACGTCAACCTGACCGACAAGGGCGAGCGGGAGGCGGTCCGCGGCGGCGAGCTGCTCAAGGACGCCGGGCTGCTGCCGGACGTTCTCCACACCTCCACCCTCAGGCGCGCCATCCGCACCGCCAACATCGCCCTGGACGCCGCCGACCGCGCCTGGATCCCGGTCCACCGTAGCTGGCGGCTGAACGAGCGCCACTACGGCGCGCTCCAGGGCAAGGACAAGGCGGCCACGCTGGCGGAGTTCGGCGAGGAGCAGTTCACCCAGTGGCGCCGCTCCTACGACGTGCCGCCGCCGGAGCTGGCCGACGGCGCCGAGTGGTCCCAGAGCGGCGACCCGCGCTATGCGCTCATCCCCAGCGAGCTGCTGCCGCGCACCGAGTGCCTCAAGGACGTGGTGCTCCGGATGCTGCCGTACTGGTACGACAGCATCGTCCCCGACCTGACCGCCGGCCGGACCGTCCTGGTCGCCGCGCACGGCAACAGCCTGCGCGCCCTGGTCAAGCACCTGGACGGCGTCTCCGACGCCGACATCGTCGGCCTCAACATCCCCACCGGCATCCCCCTGCTCTACGAGCTGGACGCCGACTACCGGCCCCTGACCCCCGGTGGCCGCTACCTCGACCCCGAGGCCGCCCGCGCCGCGATCCAGGCGGTCGCCAACCAGGGCAAGAAGTAGCGCGCCCGCCCCCCCACGGCCCCTCTTCTCCCACCCACCCAGCCCCGTACTCTTGGCGTTCATGACCGACACGGGGGCCGGGGCGGGGCACGCGCGCGAATCCTGGGAGCACCGCTGGCTGCTCCCGGGCGACCTGCTGGACGGCGGCGGCGGGCGCTCCCGCCGCCGCACCGGCCGCGACTGGCTGGTCGACGTCCTCCTCTTCCTGGCCGCCCTGGGCGTGTGGGCCCTGCTGGCGGCCTGGGTCGGCCAGGCCGACTACCTCCCGCGCTGGATGGTCGCCCTCGACCCCTGGCTCGGCCTGCTCGCCTGCCTGGCCCTGTGGTGGCGCCGCCGCTTCCCCCTGCTGCTGGCCGTCGCGCTCATCCCCGCGGGCGCCTGCACCTCCAGCGTCTTCGGCGCGCTGACGGTGGCCATCCTCAACCTCGGCCTGCGCCTGCCCTGGCGCACCGCGGCGCTGGTGACGGCCGGGCACCTGGCGGCGATCGTTCCCTACACGCTGCTCTACACCGTCCCGCACGAGGGCGGCTGGGTGGCCGCGGGCTTCGTCCTCGCGTACTACCTCTTCTTCCTGGCCTGCGGCGCGGGCATGCGGGTGCGGCGCCAGCTCGTCGTCCGGCTGCGGGAGGACGCCCGCCGTGAGCGCGCCGACCACGCCCGCAGGCTGGCCGACGCCCGGCGCGCCGAGCGGGAGGCCATCGCCCGCGAGATGCACGACGTGCTGGCCCACCGGATCTCGCTCCTGTCCGTCCACGCCGGGGCCCTTGCCTACCGCACCACCTCGGCCACCGCCGCCGCGGCTCCCCTGACCCCGGCCGAGATCGGGGAGACCGCGCAGACCATCCGGGACACCGCGCACCAGGCACTGGAGGAGCTGCGCGAGGTCCTCACCGTGCTGCGCGGCTCCCCGGACGCGGGCGAGGGCCGGGGCGCGGGGATCGAGGACATCGGGCGCCTGATCGCCGACGCCGAACGCGCGGGGCAGCGCGTCACCCTCACCCGCGCCTACGACGCCGCCGCGGCCTCGGCCCTGCGCGGGCCCGTGCAGCGCACCGCGTACCGCGTGGTCCAGGAGGGCCTGACCAACGCCCGCAAGCACGCCCCCGGCGCGCCCGTCACCGTCTCCCTGGCCGGCGCCCCCGGCGACGGCCTGACCGTCTCGGTCCGCAACCCCCTCCCCACCGGCGCCACCCCCGCCGGCATCCCCGGCGCCGGCGCGGGCCTGGCCGGCCTGGAGGAACGCACGGCCCTGGACGGCGGCACACTCCGCCACGGCCCCGCGGACGCCGCGTTCGAACTGGTCGCCCACCTGCCGTGGGCCCCGCCGCCCCCGGCCCTGGCGGGCTAGCGCTGGGCTGACGTCCGGCAACGCCCGTGGCCCGGGAGCGTCCACAGGCGGACGCTCCCGGGCCACGAGGAGAACGGCCTCAGCAGGCGCCGCCGCACTGGCAGGCGCCGCCGGACTGGCAGCCGCAGGAGCAGCCGGAGCCGCAGCCGCAGGCGCCGAGCAGCGGCAGCGGCCGGCGCACCGGCGCGGGAGCGGACGAGGCGGGCTGGGGCGTCGGGGAGGGTGAGGCGGTCATGAGGAATCCCTTCTCCGGCAACGGGAATCTGTCCCCGCCATTGCGCCCGCGCGGCCCGTGCCCGTCAACGGGCGCGTGACCGGCGCGCGGGCGCAAGCGCGGGAACGCCCGCCCCGCCCACGCCGGCCGACGAGCCTCAGACCGTCGCCTCCGGCTCCGGCGAGAACTCGTCGGCGTGCTCGCCCGTCACCAGGAAGACCACCCGGCGGGCGATCGACACCGCGTGGTCGGCGAACCGCTCGTAGTAGCGCCCCAGCAGCGTCACGTCCACGGCCGTCTCGATGCCGTGCCGCCACCGGTCGTCCAGCAGGTGACCGAACAGCGTCCGGTGCAGCGAGTCCATCTCGTCGTCGTCCTGCTCAAGCTGCATCGCCAGGTCCACGTCCTTGGTGATCAGCACCTCGGTGGCCTTGGCCATCAGCCGCTGCGCGAGCTGCCCCATCTCCAGGATCGTCGCGGACAGGTCCCGCGGCACCGCCGAGTCCGGGAACCGCAGCCGCGCCACCTTGGCCACGTGCTGCGCCAGGTCCCCGCAGCGCTCCAGGTCCGCGCTCATCCGCAGCGAGGTCACGACGATCCGCAGATCCGTGGCCACCGGCTGCTGCCGGGCCAGCAGCGCAATTGCGCTGTTCTCCAGGTCGCGCTGCATCTCGTCGACCTTGTCGTCGGCGGCGATCACGCTCTCCGCCAGCTTCAGGTCGGCGTCCAGCATCGCCGTCGTCGCCCGGCCTATCGCCGAGCCCACGAACCGGGCCATCTCCACCAGGCTGTCGCTGATGGCGTCCAGCTCTTCGTGATACGCGTCACGCATTGACCGTTCCTCTTCCCTTCGCCGCCGTCGTGCGTCGTCCCAAGCATCGTCCACAAAGCGGCCGGTTCCGCCCGGTCAAGTGAAGCGTCGCTGTCGTCAAGGTGAACAATCTCGGGCGGCCGGACGAGCATCTTCAGTCACACCTGTGGCCTGCGGGCAAGCCCCGCATAACCTGAGGATATGGACGTGAACGCGGCAGTCGCCGCAGTGGCAGCGATAGCCGGGGTGTGCACCGGCGTCGTTGCCATGCTGGCATTCCGCCTCAGCGAACGCGAGCGTACGCGTCCCCTCCGCCCGGGGCCGCAGAGCCCCTCGGACCCGGCCCTGCCGCCTGGCGTGGACACCGTCCTGTCGGTGCTGCGCTCCTCCGCGGTCGTCCTCGACGAGGGCGACGGCGTGGTCAAGGCCAGCTCCGCCGCCTACGCCCTCGGACTGGTGCGCGGCGGCCGGCTGGCCGTCGAGCCGATGCTGAGCATGGCCCGCGACACCCGCAAGGACGGCGAGATCCGCGAGGTCGAGCTGGACCTGCCCCGCCGCGGGCGCGGCCTGGGCCGCGCCGACGTGCTGGCGGTCTCCGCCCGCTCCGCGCCCCTGGGCTCCCGCCTGGTGCTGCTGCTGGTCGAGGACCTGACCGAGGCCCGCCGCATCGAGGCCGTCCGCCGCGACTTCGTCGCCAACGTCAGCCACGAGCTGAAGACCCCGGCCGGCGCCCTGTCCCTGCTCTCCGAGGCGGTGCTCGACGCCGCCGAGGACCCCGAGGCCGTGACCCGCTTCGCCGGCCGGATGCAGAACGAGGCCACCCGCCTGACCAACCTCATCCAGGAGCTGATCGACCTCTCCCGGGTCCAGGACAACGACATGCTTGCCGGCGCCGAGATGGTGCCGGTGGAGGACCTGGTCGTCGAGGCGATGGACCGCTGCCGCCAGCAGGCCGCGTTCAAGCACATCACCATCGCCTCCGGCGGCACCGACGACCTCTCGGTGTGGGGAAACCGCGCGCAGCTCGCCGCCGCGCTCGGCAACCTGGTGGAGAACGCCGTCAACTACAGCCCCCCGCACACCCGGGTGGCCATCTCCGGCTCCCGCGTCCCCGTCCAGGGCGGCGACATCGTCGAGATCGCCGTCACCGACCAGGGCATCGGCATCCCCGAGATGGACCGCGAGCGCGTCTTCGAGCGCTTCTACCGCGTGGACCCCGCCCGGTCCCGCGCCACCGGGGGCACCGGCCTGGGCCTGGCCATCGTCAAGCACGTGGCCGCCTCGCACGGCGGGGAGGTCCAGGTCTGGAGCGCCGAGGGACAGGGCTCCACCTTCACCCTGCGCCTGCCGGAACCCGGCAGCGCCCGGGAACGCCACCTCGCGGCGCGCAGCAAGCGCGAGCGCCTGGGGGGCACCCTCCATGAACCGGCCGAGTTCGCCGATGCCGTCGGCGAGCCCGAGCCGCAGCACCACCCCACCCGCACCAACGATCCTGCCCGGGAGGTCCTCCCGTGACCCGAGTGCTCGTCGTCGAGGACGAGGAGTCGTTCAGCGACGCCCTGTCGTACATGCTCCGCAAGGAGGGCTTCGAGGTCGCCATCGCGGCCACCGGCCCCGAAGGGCTGGACGAGTTCGAGCGCAATGGCGCCGACCTCGTCCTGCTCGACCTCATGCTGCCGGGGCTGCCCGGCACGGAGGTCTGCCGCCAGCTCCGCGGCCGTTCCAACGTCCCGGTCATCATGGTGACCGCCAAGGACAGCGAGATCGACAAGGTCGTCGGCCTGGAGATAGGGGCCGACGACTACGTGACCAAGCCGTTCTCCTCGCGGGAGCTGGTCGCCCGCATCCGCGCGGTGCTGCGGCGCCGCGGGGAGTCCGAGGAGGAGAGCCCGGCCGCGCTGGAGGCCGGGCCGGTGCGGATGGACGTGGACCGCCACGTCGTCACCGTCGCCGGGCGCAAGGTCGACCTCCCGCTGAAGGAGTTCGACCTGCTCGCCATGCTGCTGCGCAACGCCGGGCGCGTCCTGACCCGGATGCAGCTCATCGACCGGGTCTGGGGCGCGGACTACGTCGGCGACACCAAGACGCTGGACGTCCACGTCAAGCGCCTGCGCGCCAAGATCGAGCCGGACCCGGGCGCCCCCCGCTACCTGGTCACGGTCCGCGGCCTCGGCTACAAGTTCGAGCCCTGACCGGTACGCCCCCGCGGACCGCCGGGACCCCCCTCCCGGCCGCCCGCAGGCGTGTACCACGGGCCGACCCCCTGCCGGGGGTCGGCCCTTCGTCCTCTGCCCCCGGGCTCCGCCCGCCCCGGGGGACGGGCCCGCCGTCATCCGGGCTGCGCCCGGCATGGGCCTCCGGCCCGGGGCACGGGCTGGCCGTCACCTGGGCTGCGTCCGGTATCGGCTTTCGGCCCGGGGCACGGGCTGGCCGTCACCTGGGCTGCGTCCGGTATCGGCCTCCGGCCCGGGGCACGGGCTGGCCGTCACCTGGGCTGCGTCCGGTATCGGCCTCCGGCCCGGGGCACGGGCTGGCCGTCATCCGGGCTGCGCCCGGCATGGGCCTCCGGTCCCGGCTATGTGCCAGGCACGAGGCGGGGCGGCCTCCGCCGTGGGCCGGGGCTTCGGCCCGGGCGTGTCCCCGTGCCCTGGGCGGCGCGTCGGCCACGGCTCCGTGCCGGAGGCACGAGCACCCAGGCGTTGTAGGGCCCGGGGCCTCTTCGCGCTCCCGGCGCGGATTCCGCGCCGGGATGCGGACGGCCCGGCCCCCACTGGGGGCCGGGCCGTCTCCTCAGAGGTCTGGGTCCTGCTAGTCCTCGGTGCCGAGGCCCTCGGTCGTGGCCGTGCCCTCGGCTTCCGCGGTGCCGC
The DNA here is from genome assembly GCF_031845405.1 of Streptomyces boetiae. Lineage (NCBI taxonomy): Bacteria > Bacillati > Actinomycetota > Actinomycetes > Kitasatosporales > Streptomycetaceae > Streptomyces > Streptomyces boetiae. The sequence goes on along the minus strand of NZ_JAVREN010000001.1, from coordinate 167,576 downwards.
CCGGGCCCTGGGTCTCGCCGCCCGTGCCGGTGTCGCCGGTGGTGGCGCCCTCGCCGGCCGCGGCCTCGTCGTCCCCGGTCCCGGACGTGTCCCCGGCGGTTCCGCCGGTCTCACCCGCGCCGCCGGTCTCGCCCGGCTCCCCGGCCTCGCCCGGCTCCCCGGCCTCGCCCGGCTCCCCGGTCTCCTCGGAGCCCGGTTCGGCGGGCTCCGCCGGCTCCTCGGCCCGCGGCGGGGCCCAGTCCGCGTAGTACTCGAAGGCGCCCGTGGCCTCGACCACGCGGGCGAAGAGCTCGATCTGGCCCGTGTCGCTGAGGGTGAAGACGAGCTGCTGCGCGTTGCCGAGGGCCACCTCGGCCGCGGCCGGGTCCTCCAGGAGCGCCGTGGCGTTGCCCTCGCCGCCCAGGGCCAGCTCCCCGCCGGCCGGGACGACGACCTCGGTCTCGCCCTCCGCGGGAGTCAGCTCCAGCCGGGCCCCCGAGCCGGGCAGCGTGACCGACTCCAGCGTCTGGTCCTCGCGGCCGTTGTTGAACAGCCGGGCGCTGACCGCGCCCGGACCCTCGGTGCCGTCCGTCAGGATGACGTTGACGTTCTGCACCCGGATGTCGTCGACCTGGGCGTTGGCGTTGTCCGGCCGGATCTGGCCGGTCTCGGCATCCTGACCGGCGCCGCACGCTGCGGTCGCCGCGCCGAGGGAGAGCGCGAAGATGGCGGCGGCCCCGCCGCGTCGAAGGCTGCTGATCACGAGGCTCAGGGTACCGAGGCCCCCCGCGGGCCCCCGCACCGGGCCCCACCGGCGGCTCGAAACGACCTGGAACGACACTGGAACGACACCGGGCCGACTACGAATTCAAATGATCAATTCTTTCGAGCCTGAAACAGGCACCCGAACCCTTTCTGTCAACCATGACAAATCGGACGCCTTTCCCTGATCGACCGAACTTTCTTCTGCTCCGCCGCGCCCCGGTCGGCGAACTTCCCGGCCCCGCCAACCCCGCTCCCACCTGCGGATACCCGCCCCCCGCGGGGGGCCGAAGCATGCCGCGCCCGCCCTTGTCAACCCCCGAGATGTGGTCTGACCTGCGAAAACGTCATTCAAAGGGCTGTCTTCCCGTGTTAGCATGGAGAGCCACGGAAGGGGTACCTGTCACATGACGTTCAAGGTTGGCGACACCGTGGTCTATCCCCATCACGGGGCCGCGCTGATCGAGGCTATCGAAACGCGCCAGATCAAGGGCGTGGACAAGACGTACTTGGTGCTGAAGGTCGCCCAGGGTGACCTGGAAGTGCGCGTCCCGGCGGAGAACGCCGAGCTGGTGGGCGTGCGCGACGTGGTCGGGCAGGACGGTCTGGACCGGGTCTTCGAGGTCCTGCGCGCACCGTACGCCGAGGAGCCGACGAACTGGTCCCGGCGCTACAAGGCAAATCTGGAGAAGCTGGCGTCCGGCGACGTCATCAAGGTCGCCGAGGTCGTGCGCGACCTGTGGCGCCGCGAGCGCGAGCGCGGCCTGTCCGCCGGCGAGAAGCGCATGCTCGCCAAGGCGCGGCAGATCCTCGTCAGCGAGCTGGCCCTCGCTGAGGCCACCAACGAGGACAAGGCGGAGTCGCTCCTCGACGAGGTCCTCGCCTCCTGACCGGCGCACTTCACGGCCCCGCGTCATCGCGGGCACACCGGACACCACACCGCTGGACGAGCGGCCGGGCTCACCCGGCCGGACATCACGCGGACCTCACACTGAACGCCAGCGACATTGCCAGCGACTGACGTGCCGCAGCGCCCGAAGGCATTCCCCCATGCCGGACGGGCGCTGTGGCATGTACGGATCGTTCCCGGAAAGGTGTGCCGGGACCGTGAAGCCCGCTCGACCGGCCTGTCACGGAAGGGTCCGATCGGCTGGTGCCCGGCACGCTCAGGCCATACCCACCACCCCCCTGCAAACAAACCTGCACCGGTCCTCAAATGACAGACACCACACCGCACTTCCGCGGTTCCCCCCACGCCGGCCGGCCCGCGATCGCCGCCGCCATCGTCCCGGCGGCGGGCAGCGGCGTGCGGCTCGGGCCCGGCACGCCCAAGGCGCTGCGCCCCCTCAACGGCACCCCCCTGCTGGTCCACGCGGTCCGCGCCCTGGCACGGGCCCGCGCTATCGGCCTGGTCGTGGTGGTCGCCCCGCCCGACCGGACGGAGGCCGTCCGCGCGCTGCTCGACCAGCAGCCCGCCCCGCCCCCGGTCGAACAGATGGTCGTCCCCGGCGGCGCCACCCGCCAGGAGTCGGTCCGCCTCGGCCTGGCCGCCGTGCCCGAGTCCATCGAGGTGGTCCTGGTGCACGACGCCGCCCGCCCGCTGGTGCCCGTCGACACCGTGGACGCCGTCGTGGCCGCCGTCCGCGCCGGCGCGCCCGCGGTCGTTCCCGCCCTGCCGGTCACCGACACGGTCAAGCAGGTCGGCCCCGCTCCCGAAGGCCGGCTCCCCGGCGGGCCGGAGCCGGTCGTCGGCACGCCCGACCGTTCCCTGCTGCGAGCGGTCCAGACACCGCAGGGCTTCGATCGCGCCACGCTGGCCAAGGCGCACGAGCTGCACGCCGATGCCACCGGCGCCACCGGCGCCACCGACGATGCCGCCCTGGTCGAGCGCCTCGGCGTGCCCGTGGTCCTCGTCCCCGGGCACGAGGAGGCGTTCAAGGTCACCCGCCCCCTGGACCTCGTCCTCGCCGAGGCCGTGCTCGCCCGCCGGAGGCTCAACGATGGCTTCTGACCCCCGGGCGCCCGGCCCGGGAACCCCCTCCCTGCCCCGGGTCGGCGTCGGCACCGACGTCCACGCCTTCGAGGCCGGCCGCCCCCTGTGGTGTGCGGGCCTGCACTGGCCGGACGCCTCCTTCGGCCTGGCCGGGCACTCCGACGGCGATGTGGCCGCGCACGCCGCCTGCGACGCGCTGTTCTCCGCCTCCGGCACCGGCGACCTCGGCGAGCACTTCGGCACCGACCGCCCCGAGTGGTCGGGCGCCTCGGGGGCCGCCCTGCTGGCCGAGACCGCCCGCATCGTGCGCGCCGCCGGATTCGAGATCGGCAACGTCGCCATCCAGGTCATCGGCGTCCGCCCCCGGATCGGCTCCCGCCGCGCGGAGGCCCAGCGGGCGCTGTCCGCCGCGCTCGGCGGCGCCCCCGTCTCCGTCTCCGGCACCACCACCGACGGCCTGGGCCTGACCGGCCGCGGCGAGGGCCTGGCCGCCGTCGCCACGGCCCTCGTCCTGCCCCGCGCCGCCGGGCCATAACGCGCGCCCACGCCGGGGGGCAGCGCCGCCCGGGCCGTGGGCACGCGGCCTTCCCAGGCCCACTACTCTTGACGCGTGAGCCTTCGTCTGTACGACACCAGCGCCAGGAAGATCCGCGACTTCGCCCCGCTCGTGCCGGGCTGTGTCTCGATCTACCTCTGCGGTGCCACCGTGCAGGCCGCCCCGCACATCGGCCACGTCCGCTCCGGGCTCAACTTCGACATCCTGCGCCGCTGGCTGACCCACCGGGGCTACTCCGTGACGTTCGTGCGGAACGTCACGGACATCGACGACAAGATCATCGCCAAGAGCGCGGAGCTGGGCACCCCCTGGTGGGCCGTGGGCTTCGGCAACGAGCGGGCGTTCGACGAGGCGTACGACGCCCTCGGCTGCCTCCCGCCCACCTACCAGCCGCGCGCGACCGGGCACGTGCCCGAGATGATCGCGATGATGCGCACGCTGATCGAACGCGGCCACGCCTACGCCGCCGACGGCAACGTCTACTTCGACGTCCGCAGCTTCCCCGGCTACCTGGCCCTGTCGAACCAGGACCTCGGCCACCTGCTCCAGCCCGCCGGCGAGAGCGAGACGGGAAAGCGCGACCCGCGCGACTTCGCGCTGTGGAAGGCGGCCAAGCCCGGCGAGCCCAGCTGGGAGACGCCCTGGGGCCGTGGCCGCCCCGGTTGGCACCTGGAGTGCTCCGCCATGGCCCACAAGTACCTGGGCCCCGCCTTCGACATCCACGGCGGCGGCATCGACCTGATCTTCCCCCACCACGAGAACGAGATCGCCCAGTCCCGGGCCGCGGGCGACGAGTTCGCGCAGTACTGGCTGCACAACGCCTGGGTCACCATGCAGGGCGAGAAGATGAGCAAGTCCCTGGGCAACTCGGTGCTGGTCGGCGAGATGGTCAAGCGCTGGCGCCCCATCGTCCTGCGGTACTACCTGGGCACCCCGCACTACCGCTCCACCATCGAGTACAGCGAGGCGGCCGTCGCCGAGGCCGAGGCCGGGTTCGCGCGCATCGAGGGCTTCCTTCAGCGCGCCACCGAGCAGGCCGGCGAGATCGCGCCCGCGGCGGACGTTCCCGAGGACTTCGCCGCCGCCATGGACGAGGACCTGGGCGTTCCGCAGGCCCTGGCCGCCGTCCACACCACCGTCCGCCAGGGCAACGCCGCGCTGGCCGAGGGCGACAAGGAGTCGGTCGCCGCGCTGGCCGGGCAGGTCCGGGCCATGCTGGGCGTGCTCGGCCTCGACCCGCTCTCCCCCCAGTGGGCCGGCGGCGACGCCGGGCGCGGCGAGGAGCTGACCGGGGTGGTCGACGCCCTCGTCGGCCTCGTCCTGACCCAGCGCCAGGCCGCCCGCGAACGCAAGGACTACGCCACCGCCGACGCCATCCGCGACGAGCTGACCGCCGCCGGCCTGGTGATCGAGGACACCCCCAACGGCCCCCGTTGGGAACTGAACTGACAAGGACGGGCGTTCACCGATGCCAGGCAACAGCCCGCGGCCAGGCCGCCGCCAGAGCAACAAGAAGGGCCCCCAGATCGGCAGCGGGGGCCAGCGCCGCCGCGGTCTGAAGGGCAAGGGCCCCACCCCGCCCGCCGAGATGCGCACGGGCCACCCCAAGCAGCGCGCCGCCGCCGCGGCGGCCCGCGCCCGCAAGCAGCAGGCCCCCCGCCGCGGGGGCAAGGCCCCGGCCGAGCTGGTCGTCGGGCGCAACCCCGTGCTGGAGGCGCTGCGCGCCGGCGTCCCGGCCACGGGGCTGTACGTGCAGCAGTTCCTCGACACGGACGACCGGGTCACCGAGGCCGTCAAGCTCGCCGTGGACCGCGGCGGCGTCCACCTCGCCGAGGCCCCGCGCGCCGAGCTGGACCGCATCACCAACGGGCTGAACCACCAGGGCCTGGTCCTCCAGGTCCCGCCGTACGAGTACGCGCACCCCGACGACCTCGCGTCCGCCGCCTTCGACGCGGACGAGGCCCCCCTGATCGTGGCCCTCGACGGCGTGACCGACCCGCGCAACCTCGGCGCGGTAGTGCGTTCCGCCGCGGCCTTCGGCGGGCACGGCGTGGTCGTTCCCGAGCGGCGCTCGGCCGGGATGACCGCGGGCGCGTGGAAGACCTCCGCCGGCACGGCGGCGCACACGCCCGTCGCGCGCGCCACCAACCTCACCCGCGCGCTGACCGCCTACCAGAAGGCGGGCCTGACCGTCGTGGGCCTGGCCGCGGACGGCGAGGCCGAGCTGTCCGAACTGGACGCCCTGGCCGGTCCCGTGGTCCTGGTCGTCGGCAGCGAGGGCAAGGGCCTGTCGCGGCTGGTCGGGGAGACCTGCGACATCCGCGTGCGCATCCCGATGCCGGGCACGGCCGAGTCGCTGAACGCCGGGGTGGCCGCCGGGATCGTGCTGTGGGAGGCGTCGCGGCGCCGGGCGCCGGGGGCCTGAGCGGCGGGCCCCGGGCGCGGGCTCGTCCGTCGGGCGGAGATTCTCGTCCGGCGGGCCGGGATTGACGGGTCTCGGACACACTTTGGGGTGCTCGAGGCAGTGTCTTAAACCTGCGTCACTCGGTTAGATGAGTGTGGACACCAGAACACACCGCGGCCTGCCGAGGGACGAGCCGGTGCTCAGCACGGTCAAGGTGCCGTGCGACCCGGCCCAGGTCATCGTGAACCACGCCAGTTTCCGGGTACGGCTTCCCACCCCGCCCCCGGTCAGCATCCTGGTCGACGAGACCGCCCCGCTGCCGCGCGTGCCCGCCGCTCCCGGCCGCCGCCGGCCGGTGGTGTGGACCGGCCGCAGCGCCCCGGGCGACCTCGCGGCCGGGGCGCTGCTCCAGGCCGTCCGGGCGGCCGGCCACGCCTCTCCCACCCCGGCGGGCGCCGGCGCCACCCGCGTCCTGCCGCGGGTCTCCTCCTCCGCGACCGCCCCCGTCGTCGCCCCGCGCGGTCCGCGGCCCCCCGAGGTCGCCGGCGGCGCCGACCGCACCCGGCTGCTGCCGCCCGTTCCCCCGATCGGCGACGCGGACGACCTCGGTGACGTGGGCGACGCCGGCGAGGAGGACCGCGAGGGCACCGGCCCGTCCCACGCCCGCGGCCGGGACCGCGCCCGGCGGTACCACCAGAGCTCCCGCCAGCTCAGCCTCGGCCTGGTGCTCCTGCCGCTGCGCCTGGTCCTGGGCTTCATGGCGATCTACGCCGGCATGGGCAAGCTCACCGACCCGGTGTACTTCGACGGCGGCCGTCGCGGCTCGCTCTACACCTGGCTCGACGGCCTCGAACCCTGGTCCCTGGCCGCCCCCCTGCACGGCTGGGCCCTGGCCCACCCGGTGGGCGCCGGGCTGACCGTGGCGTTCACCCAGATCATCGTCGGCGTGCTGACCGTCTTCGGGCTGTGGCAGCGGCTGGCGGCCGGGCTCGGCGCGCTGCTGTCCCTGGCGCTGCTCGTCACGGTCGGCTGGAGCAACGGCCCCGCGTACGACACGCCCGACATCTTCCTGTGCGCCGCCTGGTCCCCCCTGCTGATCGCCGGCGCCCCGGTGTACTCGCTGGACGCCCGCCTGGCGGGCGAGGCGTGGCGGCGGCTCGGGCCGCGCGCCCCGCTGGGCGACCTGCGCCGCCGCGTCGTGCGGCGCGGCGGTCTCATCGCCCTGCTGCTGCTGGGCTCCGCGCTGCTGCTGGGCTCGCTGCTCGGTGGGGCGGTGCGCTCCTCGGAGTTCGCCACCGTGCCGGAGCCGGGCGAGCCGCCACGCAACCACCTTCCCGGGCAGCAGCTCCCCGGCGAGGGCCGCACGGAGGAGGAGGACGAGGCCGGGGACAACGGCCGGGAGCGGCCCGGCCCGGCCGGTGCGGACGGCTCCGCCTCCCCGGAGGAGGCCGAGCGGGGCGAGGGCCCGACGGCCGGCGAGGAGCCGGGCTCGGAGCCCGGCGCGGCGACCCAGGGCCCGCAGGACAGCGGCGCGCCCGCCGCCGAGCAGACCGTCCCCGCCCCCCAGCAGCCCGCCGCCCCGCCCCAGTCCGACCCCGAACCGGCCCCCGCCGACCCCGCGACGGGCGGCGGCGGCACGGGCGACGCGGCCGAACCCGCCCCAGAAACCCCCCCCGCCGACGACGGAGGTGATCGGAGCGGCCTCAGCCCCATCGGCGGGCTGCTCGGTTAGGCGCCCTCCTCGGCGACTAGTCCTTCCGCGGACGGCGCACCACCGCCCCCGGCCCCCCGAGGCCCGGCGCACCCCCGGCTGCGCCGGGCCTCGCGGCAAAGGCTCCGGTCACGGCGCCCTTTCGGCGCGGCCGGGCGGCCCCCGGGCGCAGGGCACACGGCGCGGTCCGCGCCCGCGCGGCGGTTGCCCAGGGCCGCGGCCGAGGGCCGTCGCAGCAGCGGGACGTTCAACGCCCCGGCCGCGCACGGCGGCGGATCACCGGCCTTCGGCCGTGCCTTCGGGCGCAGCCTGGTGGCCCGCCACGCGAGGCGCCAGCGACGCGCACCGGGGCCGTCGTCCCCGGAAGGAAAGCCCCCAAGCTTCGCTGCCCGGCGCGGCCGGCGCACACGCAGCGCCCGGCGCCGCGCTGTGCTCACGGCCGTCGCAGCTCCGGCAGCGAGAACGTCCAACGCCCGACCGCGCGTGGCGGCGGGTCACCGGCCCTCGGCCGAGCCGACGGGCGCGGCGAGTGGCGCCGCTCCACGAGGGCGGCGCCGCACCGAGGCACGCGCGGCCGAAGACCGTCGGGGTCCGGCGCGGCCGTGAAGCCTGCGGCGCCGCTCGCGGCCCCGCCGCGCCGCGGCTCGCGGCGGGAGGCCGCTCGGGGACCGGCGCGGTCCGCGCCCGCACCGTGGCCGGGACGGGCCCGGCAAGGGCTACCGCTCGGCGTTCAGTTCGCGGGCTGCCTCGCGGAGGTCTTTGGCCGTGTCGATGGCGCGCCAGTACGCGCCCTGCGGAATGGGGAAGCCGGCGAGGAGGCGCTCGCGGGCGAGGCGGGGGAAGGTCGCGCGTTCGTGGTCGCCCCGGTCGGGGAGGAGCTTCGTGAACTCGGCCGCGAAGACGTAGACGCCCGCGTTGATCAGGTACGGCGACGGCGGCGCCTCGATGAAGTCCAGGACGTGGCCGAACTCGTCAGTGTCCACGGCCCCCCACGGGATGCGTGGCCGCGCCAGCGCCAGCGTCGCGAGCGCGTCGCGCTCGGCGTGGAAGGCGGACATCTCGCGGAGCGAGAAGCGCGTCCAGATGTCCCCGTTCGTGGCGAACCACGGCTCGTGCGGCCGGGGAAGGGCCGCCGCCGCGTACTTCAGGCCGCCGCCCCGTCCCAGCGGCTCGCTCTCCACGACCGTGCTGACCCGCAGCGGCAGCTCCGCCGCGTCCAGCCAGTCCCTCAGCACCTCCGCGAGGTGGCCGCAGGAGATGACCGCGTCGGTGACGCCCTCGGCGGCCAGCCAGGTGAGCTGGTGCCCGATGATCGGCACCCCGGTGCCGGGGATCTCCACCATCGGCTTGGGGCGGTCGTCGGTATAGGGCCGCAGCCGCGAGCCCTGGCCACCTGCCAGGACCACGGCCTGCGTGGGGTGCGGAACGTCGTGCGGGGCATGCGTCATGCCCCGCAGCCTAGGGCGTGTCCGGCGGAACGTCCCCGGTCAGGCCGGGGAACGCCGGGCCGGACACGCCCGGCGCGGGACGCGTCAGCCCGTCTGGGCGACGCCCGCCGCGAAGGACGTGTCGCAGACCGGGCGGGCGTGCTGCTGGGCCCGCCGCGCGCTGCCGTACTTCTCCACGGCGGCCCGGCCCAGGGCGCGGGCGATCCCGGCGCAGTGCGGGGCGAGCGAGGGGTCGTTGGTGACGGCCTCCTGGAGGCCGGTGAGCGCGGCGCTGGGGTCCTCCTGGCGGAGGGTGAGGATCAGCCGGTCGCGCAGCAGGTCCTCCGGCGCCTGCTGCCGCTCCTCGGCGGAGGCCGTGAGTAGCTGCGTGTCCGAGGAGGAGCCGGCCCAGGGGACGCGGGCCACGGCGAGTGTCCCGGAGAGGACCAGGACGACCGGGAGCGCGATGGCGAGACTTCTGCCGATGTGACGGAGTGCCTGATTCACTGCTGGTTCCCTCGCGAGACGGTGAGGTGGAAGCTGGATCGCATCGTAGCGAGGGGTAGCGATTCAGTGACATTCCGCCACTCGCGTGGGTGACGCCGGACTCGGAATCGGGTGCGCGCGTTGACGCGCACAGGGCCGGGTCTCCGCCGTGTGTGCGGAAAACCCGGACCCTTCGCGCGCGGGAGGTGTCCCGGGGGAACGCCCGGGGCGGGGTCAGTCGCTCAGGCGCTCGCCCGTGCCGGCGGCGAAGACGTGGGTCTCGCCGGGGCGCGGAACCACGTGCACCGTCTCGCCCTTGCCCGGGACGTGCCGGCTGTCCACGCGGATGACCAGGTCCTTGGCCTCGCCGTCGAGCTGCGCGGTGCCGTAGACGTAGGCGTCCGCGCCGGTCTCCTCCACGACGTTGACCAGGACGGCCACGCCGTGCTCGGCGCCCTGGTCGGCCTTCTCCAGCGTGGCGCCGGACTCGCCGCCCTCGGTGACGATGGCGAAGTGCTCGGGGCGGCAGCCGACGACCACGGTGGTGTCGCCCTTGTTCTGGGCGCCGCTGAGCGCGGTGCGCTCGACGGGGACCACGCTGTTGCCGAACTTCACGCCGCCGTCCGCGATGGGGACCTCGATGAGGTTCATCGCGGGGGAGCCGATGAACCCGGCGACGAAGAGGTTGGCCGGCTTGTCGTACATGTGGCGCGGGGTGTCGATCTGCTGGAGCAGGCCGTCCTTGAGGACCGCGACCCGGTCGCCCATGGTCATGGCCTCGACCTGGTCGTGGGTGACGTAGACCGTGGTGACGCCCAGGCGGCGCTGGAGGCCGGCGATCTGGGTGCGGGTCTGGACGCGGAGCTTGGCGTCGAGGTTGGACAGCGGCTCGTCCATCAGGAAGACCTGGGGCTCGCGGACGATGGCCCGGCCCATGGCGACGCGCTGCCGCTGGCCGCCGGAGAGGGCCTTGGGCTTGCGGTCCAGGAATTCCGTGAGGTCGAGGATCTTGGCGGCCTCTTCGACCTTGGTGCGGATGTCCGCCTTGTTCACGCCGGCGATCTTGAGCGCGAAGCCCATGTTCTGGGCAACGGTCATGTGCGGGTAGAGCGCGTAGTTCTGGAACACCATGGCGATGTCCCGGTCCTTGGGCGGGAGGTGGGTGACGTCGCGGTCACCGATGTGGATGGCGCCGTCGTTGACGTCCTCCAGGCCGGCGAGCATCCGCAGGGACGTGGACTTGCCGCAGCCGGAGGGGCCGACCAGGACGAGGAATTCCCCGTCCGCGATCTGGATGTCGAGCTGGTCGACGGCGGGCTTGTCGGCACCCGGGTAGACCCGGGTCGCCTTGTCATAGGTGACCGTAGCCATGTCGAGTTGTCTCCTTCTACCGGCAGGAACGTGCCGGACGATCCGAGTAGGAAGGTGTTACGGCCATGTTTTATGGACGCGGAGTGAACTTAACTCGAATCGGCGGGCAAAGTAAGCACCCGGTGCGCAAAAATGCTCATCGCGGCGTCGTTACCGGACCGGGAGAGCCCCGGGTGGGCGGGGAGGGCCCTGATCAGCGGACCGGCCGTCCCGGTGATCGCCCCGTGTAGGCTGGAGCGGCCCGCACCGCCCGGGCCGTCCGGGCGTGTCGGGGGAAATGCCTGCCGCCTTAGCTCAGTTGGCCAGAGCAGCTGTCTTGTAAACAGCAGGTCGTCGGTTCGAGTCCGACAGGCGGCTCCAGCGGGGGGGCGCCGGGGGGGGCGGGCAACCGACCCGGCCCCCCCGGGAGCCGCGCGCCTGTCGCCGCTGCCGGCCCGGTGCCGGCCCGCGCGTCAGGGCACCAGCACCACCTTCCCGATGGTGGCGCGGGTCTCCAGCGCGTGGTGCGCCCGGCCCGCCTCGGCCAGCGGGAAGCGGTGCACCAGGGGGACCAGCGTTCCCTCGCCCGCCAGGGCCAGGGCCTCCTCCTCCAGCACGCGCAGGTTCTCCACGCCCCCGATCCGGGCGAACAGCGGCTCGCCGAGCACGGGCTGGGAGACGACCTCCCGCGCCTTCAGCTCCTCCTCGGGCAGCGAGGCCGCCTCGCCCGAGCCCAGGCCCGTGGAGGCGTAGCCGTAGGTGAGGTGGGTGCCGCCGGGGGCCAGCAGGCGGATGGCGGCCACGCCGCGTTCGCCGCCGACGCCCTCGAAGACCCAGGTGACGGGCCGGTCCCCGTAGGCCGCGCGGACGCGGTCGTCCCAGCCGGGCTCGTTGTAGTCGACGGCCAGGTCGGCGCCCAGGTCGCGGACGGCGGCCTGCTTGGCCGGGCCGCCCGCCGCGCCGATCACCCGGGCGCCGCGGTGGCGGGCGTACTGCACGAGCAGCGCGCCGATGCCCCCGGCCGCGGCGAGCACGAGGACCGTGTCGCCGGGGCCCAGCTCGGCGAACCGCAGGATGCCCATCGTCATCCGGCCGGTGCCGACCATGGCCACGGCCCGGTCGGGGGCCAGCGTCTCGGGCAGCGGGTGGAGGCGGTCGGGGGTGGTGACGGCCAGCTCGGCGTAGCCGCCGGGGACCATGCCCAGGTGGGCGACGACGCGGCGGCCCAGCCAGGACGGGTCCGCGCCGGGACCCAGCGCCTCCACGACCCCGGCGACCTCGCGGCCCGGGATGGTCGGCAGCTCGGGGGCGGGGAAACGGCCGCCCACGGGCCCGGCGCGCAGCGCGGTGTCCACGAGGTGAACGCCCGCGGCGGCCACGGCGATCCGCACCTCTCCGGTGCCGGGCTCGGGGTCGGGCACCTCCTCCGGGATCAGGTTCTCCGGCGGTCCGAAGGCGTGCAGGCGGATGGCGTGCATGGCGTTCTCCTCTGGGCTCTGCCACCGCCGGGCGGCGGTGTCTCCCAGCCTCCGACTTCAACCGCCCTTGAGGTCAAGGGCCGGTGCCGAAGGGCCGACCGAGTTGTCAGTGGCGCCCGGCAGGATGGAGGTCATGGCGGAACGGAAGAGGGCCCGCGAGGGTGCGGGCGGCGAGGTGGTGCGGCCCCCGCGGGCCCCGGAGATCGCGCTGCCGCCGCTGCGGCCCTTCGGCGGGCGCGCGGTGGCGGCGGAGGGGGACTACGACGGGGTGGTCTTCGACGGCCTCGACCTGGCGGGGCAGGACGGGCGGGGGGCGACCTTTCTGGACTGCGCGCTGCGCCGCTGCGGCCTGGACGGCATACGGCTGGGCCGCGCCCGCCTCCTCGACAGCGAGCTGACGGGCGTGCGGGGCGTGGGCACGGACCTGGCGGACGCCGAGCTGCGGGACGTCGCCCTGACCGACGCGCGGCTGGGCGGCACGCAGCTCGGCGGGGCGGTGCTCACACGGGTGCGGGTGACCGGCGGCAAGGTCGACTTCCTGAACCTGCGGCAGGCCCGGCTGACGGACGTGATCTTCGAGGGCTGCGTCCTGGTGGAGCCGGACCTCGCGGGGGCGCGGCTGGACCGCGTCTCCTTCGCCGGCTGCGAGCTGCGCGGCGCGGACCTGACGGGCGCGACGCTGCGCGACGTGGACCTGCGCGGCGCCGCGACCCTGGACATCGCCCGGGGCGAGGACCGCCTCTCCGGCGCGGTCATCACCCCCGCCCAACTCCTCGACCTGGCCCCCCGCCTGGCGGCCCGCCTGGGGGTGCGCGTGTCGAACTGACCGGGCGGGTCCGCCGGGGCCCTCCCGGCGGCGCGGGGCTGTCTTGTCCGACCGGCCGGGCCCGTCGCGGCACCCGGGGCGGCGCGGAGCCGTCCGGCCGGTCCGAGCGGCGGAGCCGCCGGCCGGGCCCGTGGCCCCTGCCCTCGTCGTCTGGCGACTCCGCGCCGCGGTGCTCGCGGCCGTGCCGGCAGGCGACGGGCGGGGTGCGGCTCGTCGCGGGGCAGCCCCCGGCAGGGGCTAGCCGAGGGCCTTGGCGATCAGCGTGTCGGAGAGATCGCGCAGGCGCCGGCGGGCGTCGGCGTCGTAGGCCTCCTCGCGGGCGCGGGTGGGGCGTTCGCCGTCGAAGTACTGGCCGGTGCCGACGTTCTCGCCGCTGATCAGGCGCAAGGTGGCCCGGCCGCCGGTCTCCACGGTGTTCCACGGGGAGACGCCCCACTCGCGGACCATCGTGGTGTCCATGTACGTCGCCGGGTGCAGGGCGTTGGCGAGGACCTGCGGCGGCAGCTCCGCGGCGAGGTCGAAGGCGTGCATGATCTGGGCGAGCTTGCTCTGGGAGTACGCCCGGCGGCCGTCGTAGGAGCGCTCCAGCATGGGGTCGGCGTAGTCCACCGGCTGCTGTCCCGCGGAGGCGACGTTCACGATCCGGGCCGGTGCCTCGGGCGTGCCTGTCTCCTCCAGCAGGCCGCGCAGCCGCGAGACCAGCCGGTAGCCGGCCAGGTAGTTGACCGCGAAGCGCAGCTCGATGCCGTCAGGGCTCTCCTCGCGGCCCGCGCCGGGCGGCCCGGCGCCCAGGCCGGCGTTGTTCACCAGGGCGTCCAGGCGGCCGTGCCGCGCCAGAACCTCGTCCGCGAGCCGGTCCGCCTCGCGCAGCGAGGACAGGTCGGCCAGCACCGCCTCCGCGCGGTCCTCCGCGCCCGTCGCCTCCCGGATCTCCGCCACCACCTCGCCCGCGCGCTCCGCGCTGCGCCCGTGCACGATCACCCGCTCGCCCGCCTCCGCGAGCCGCAGGGCAAGGTACCGTCCCAGACCGTCAGTTGAGCCCGTGATCAGGATCGTCCGCATACCCGCAGCCTAATTCGAGACGCGGCGTCCCGCAATCGTGCCCCGGCGTGACGGGCGGCGGGGAAACGGCCGGCAGCGGGCCGGGAACGGCGCCGGGCCGGCGCCCGACCGCGGAAGGTCGGGGCGCCGGCCCGGAGGCGCGGAAGGCTTCAGACGTTGACGCCGAAGTCCTGCGCGATGCCGGCGAGGCCCGAGGCGTAGCCCTGGCCCACGGCGCGGAACTTCCACTCGGAGCCGTGGCGGTAGATCTCGCCGAAGACCATGGCCGTCTCGGTGGAGGCGTCCTCGGTGAGGTCGTACCGGGCGATCTCGGCGCCGCCGGCCTGGTTCAGCACGCGGATGAAGGCGTTGCGCACCTGGCCGAAGTTCTGCCCGCGGTTGGCGGCGTCGTGGATGGAGACCGGGAAGACGACCTTGTCGACCTCGGCCGGGAGGCCGGCGAGGTTGATGTTGATCTGCTCGTCGTCGCCCTCACCCTCACCGGTCAGGTTGTCCCCGGTGTGCTGGATGCTGCCGTCCGGGGAGGTCAGGTTGTTGTAGAAGATGAAGAACTGGTCGCTGACGACCTTGCCTGCGGAGTTCACACCGAGGGCGCTGGCGTCCAGGTCGAAATCCGCGCCCGTGGTGGAGCGGACGTCCCAGCCGAGGCCGACCGTGACGGCGGTCAGCCCGGGTGCCTCCTTGCTCAGAGAGACGTTGCCGCCCTTGGAGAGGCTCACACCCATGGAGAAATCCCCTTACTTTCCGTGTCGCTCAGCGTCGCCTTTGCGATGACGTTACTCTCACTGTCCCCAACGATGTCAGGGGGTCGCCCGGTTCCGCCGCGGTTTCCGCGAAAAACCAGCGTGCGGGCTGCGCCCGTCCGGAGGACCATGGAACGCATGTCCGGACCGTATGTGATCCGCGGCTCGGTCTGCCTCCCGGAGCCCGAGCTGCGCTGGCGTTTCTCCCGCTCCTCCGGGCCCGGCGGGCAGCACGTCAACACCACCGACACCCAGGCCGAGGCCCTCTTCGACCTGGCCGCCACGCGCGCCCTGCCCCCGGTGTGGAAGGAGCGCGCGCTGGAGCGGCTGGGCGGGCGGCTGACGGACGGCGTGCTGACGGTCCGGGCGAGCGAACACCGCTCGCAGTGGCGGAACCGGGAAACGGCCGCGCGCCGGATGGCCGCCCTGCTGGCCGAGGCGACCGCCCCACCGCCCCGCGCCCGGCGCGAGCGCCGCGTGCCCCGCGGCGTGACGGAGCGCCGCCTCCGCGAGAAGCGCCACCGCGCCGAGCTCAAGCGCAGCCGCGGCCGTGGCGGCGAGCGCTGGGACTGAGCCCGGGGCCCGGAGCGCGAGGGTTCAACGCCCGCGGCGAGTACGGCCGTTCGGCGCGCCAACGCCCGCCGCGGGCGTTGTCAGGACCAACGCCCCCGCCGCGCGCGGGCCTTCAGCCCAGGCGCCGGTACGCCGAGCGGTAGTACAGCAGCGGTCCGCCCTCCGCCTGCGGCAGTCCGGCCGCGAGCACCCGGCCTATGACCAGCGTGTGGTCCCCGGCCTCCATCCGTTGCTCCGTGCGGCACTCCACCGTGGCCAGCGCCCCCTTGATCAGCGGCGCCCCGCTCGCCTCGCCCACCACGTGCGGCACGTCCTGGAAGAGCAGACGGTCGCTCAGCCGCCCCTTCATCGCGAACCGCGCCGCCAGGGCCCGCTGGTCCTCGCCCAGCAGCGAGGCGGCCCACAGCGGCGAGCGTTCCAGCAACTCGTCCATCCGCGAGCCGGTGCGGACGCTCACCAGCACCAGCGGCGGGTCGAGCGACACGGACAGGAAGGCCGTTGCCGTCATCCCGGCCGGGGCGCCGTAGGGGCCGTCCTCCTCGTCGTGCGCGGACACCAGAACCACGCCCGCCGCAAGACGGCCCATCGCGCCACGGAATTCCTGCTCGCTCACCACTCCTTCAGAATGAGGTACGGGTGAGTTCTGTTGCGCGGCGGGCCGAGTGGGTAGGGACACGCCGGCAACGCTAACCGCCCCCTCCGGCCGCACGCATCGGACCTGGGAACCAGACTCCGGGCGCGGAACGTCCTACGTCCCGCGACCGACCACATTCACTGTGTGACATGAGTCACAGGTGGCAACTAATTGCTGACCCTGTGTACCTAGTGGGCAGCGCCCTGTGATTCAGTGGCCTGTGTATCTGCACGTGCATTTCGCGCCGGGGGAGTGATGGAAACGGAGACGGAGCCGTACGTGCGCCTCGCCTCGCTGCGGGAGCTGCACCAGGTCGTCGCTCAACTCAACACCGCCCGCAGTATGGCCGACACCCTCCAGACCATCGCCAACGGGGCCGTCGCGGCCCTCGGCTTCGAGATCGCCGCCGTCAACCTGGTCAGATCCGACGGCGATCTGCTGGTGGCCGCCGTGGCCGGAAGTGAGAAGGCCGAGGCCGCCATCGCCGGCCGCACCGGCTCGCGCGACTCCTGGGAACGCCGCCTGAGCATGGGCGAACGCTGGGGCGAGCTGCGCTTCATCCCCTACACCGAGGGCTGGGTGCTCGACCACGACGACGTCCCGCAGTGGCACACCACCGGCCCGGCCCCGCGTTACCCCGACGAGTGGCACCCCATGGACCGCCTCTTCGCGCCGATGTACGCCTCCGACGGCGAACTTCTGGCCGTTCTCGAGGTCGACAAGCCCCGCAACGGCAAGCGGCCGGGCCCCTGGGGCTGCGAGGCCCTCCAGCTCTACGCCTCCCAGGCCGCGATAGCCGTCTCCAACGCCCGCCTGCGCGGCAACATGCAGCGGGCCCTGGTACGCCTCGAACGTGAGCAGCAGGCCCTGCGCGCCAGCGAGGAGAGCTTCCGGCAGGCGTTCGAATACGCCCCCAGCGGCATGGCCATCGCGGAGGTCGGCGGCGAGAACCACGGCCGGCTGATCAAGGTCAACGACGCGCTGTGCCGACTCCTGGGCCGCCCCGGCTCCGTCCTGCGCCGCTACAGCTTCGCCGACCTCGTGCACCCCGAGGACACCGGCGTGCTGCTGCGCACCTCCGCCGAGGGCGGCCGGGCCGAGCTGCGGCTGGCCCGCCGCGACGGCTCCTACGTCTGGGTCTCCCTGCGCAACTCCGTGGTCGCCGACGCCGCCGACGGCCCGCAGGTGCAGCTCACCCACGTCGAGGACATCGAGGAGCGCAAGCGCCACGAGCTGGCCCTGGCCCACCGCGCCAGCCACGACTCCCTCACCGGCCTGCCCAACAGCGCCGAGCTGCGCGCCCGCCTGGGCAGCCGCATCTGCGACGTCACCCCCGACCGGTTCGGCTCCCCGGCCGCCGCCGCCCGCGGCGCGGCCACCGACGCGTTCGAGGGCCTGGGCACGCCGCCCCCGCCCGTCTACGACCACCACGAACACGTGCTGCTGCCCGAGGCGCCCGGCGGGGACGGCAAGGGCCTGGCGGTGCTGTTCTGCGACCTGGACGGCTTCAAGTCGATCAACGACCGCTTCGGCCACGTCTGCGGCGACGCGGTGCTGGTGGAGGTCGCCCGCCGGCTGGAACAGGGCGTCCGGGACCGGGACACGGTCGCCCGGCTCGGCGGCGACGAGTTCGTGGTCCTCGCGGAGGGCCTGGGCCCGGCCGAGGCCTCCGACCTGGCCGTCCGGCTGCGGAACGGCATCATCCCGCCGATCCGGGTGGAGGGCCGCTCGGTGCGGGTGGGGGCCAGTTTCGGCATCGGCTGGGCCGCCTGCGGCATGACCACCGAGCAGGTGCTGGAGTCCGCCGACCAGCGGATGTACATCGAGAAGCGCTCGCGCTCGCAGGGCCGGCGCCGCGCGGGCTGACGGGGGCGCCCGTCCGGATCGGTCGGGTTGCATCCCCCGAACGGGGTAGGCTCGCCGCCGTACGCCATGGCAGGCAGCGAGGGAACAGGTTGGGAGCGGGAGCGATGGACGGGGGAGCGCGCACGTCCGGGAACGGCGAGGACGAGGACCCCTTCGCCTACCTCTACCGCCCCGAGGGCGGCCAGGGCGGGGCGACGTCGGCGCAGCCGGCCCCGCGGCCCGCCTCCTACCACCACGTCCGCCCCGTGGGCGAGCGCACCTTCGGCGGCGCGCAGGGCGTTCAGGGCACCCAGGCCTCGCCCGCGGCCCGCAGGGCCCCCGACGCGCACTACGCCGCCCCCGAGACCCAGGTGGGCGCCCCGCCGCCGCACCGGCCCGGCCAGCCCCGCCGGCGCTCCGCCCCCGCCGACCCCCGGCGCAACGGCCTGCTGATCGGCGCGCTCGCGGTCGTGCTGGCCGTGGTGCTCGGCGTCGGCGCGGCCATCGTCTTCAGCGGCGGCGAGGAGGAGCCCAACGCCGGCGGCCAGGGCACCGGCACCCCGACGGACGGCGGAGACGACGAGCCGGACGGCGGCGAGGAGCCCTCGCAGGAGCCGACCGACGAGACCCCCCCCGGCGAGCTGCCCGTCGCGGACCTGACCTCGCTCGAGCTCGCCAACGGCGCCTCCCGCACCTCCGGCATCGGCGGCGCGCGCTCCGAGGACGGCTCCTACATCGCGATACAGGGCGCGCCGAACTCCACCGTCACCTGGACGTTCGACGTGGAGGAGGCCGGCCAGTACCGGCTCTACACCGGGTACTCGGTGATCACGGACGGCCAGGGCATGAGCTTCTCCGTCAACGGCACGCCCCGCGAGGACCCGGTCAACATGCGGAACTTCAACTCCGCGAGCCAGGAGTGGGACGGGAGCTGGACCAGCACCTGGAACCTGGTGGACCTCCAGGCCGGACAGAACACGGTCCAGTACACCTGCACCAGCGCCTGCGACGTGATCATCGACTACATCGGGATCGTGGCGGACGGCGACGCGGCGCCGCTGTAACGGCCGCGCGGGGGCCCCCGCGCCTCAGGGGCGCACCACCCACGCGCCCCGGCGCATCACCCCGCGCAGCACGAAGTCCGCGTCCAGCACCACCAGGTCCGCGTCCTTGCCCTCCTCGATGGACCCGACCCGCCCGTCCACCCCCAGCAGCCGCGCCGGAGTCCCCGACAGCGCCCGCGCGGCCTCCGTCACCGGCAGCCCGTCCACCGTCACGGCCCGCCGCAGCGCCCGGTCCAGCGTGAGCGTCGACCCGGCGATCGCCCCGCCGCCGTCCAGGCGGGCCACGCCGTCCGCGACCTCCACGGTCAGCGGCCCCAGCGGGTAGCGCCCGTCGCCCATCCCGGCTGCGCCCATCGCGTCCGTGATCAGGGCCACGCGCCCGGCCCCGGCGGTGCGGAAGGCCATCCGCA
Source organism: Streptomyces boetiae (assembly GCF_031845405.1). Classification (NCBI taxonomy): domain Bacteria; kingdom Bacillati; phylum Actinomycetota; class Actinomycetes; order Kitasatosporales; family Streptomycetaceae; genus Streptomyces; species Streptomyces boetiae. Next base: position 148,273 of record NZ_JAVREN010000001.1, on the reverse strand, counting down.
GCACGGACGGGTGCAGGTGCGTGCCGTCGTTGATCAGCTCGATCGCCACGCGCTCGTCCTCCAGCAGCGCGGCGATCGGGCCGGGGGAGCGGTGGGCGAGCGGCGGCATGGCGTTGAACAGGTGCGTGGCCACGGCCGCGCCCGCCTCGATGGCCCGCCGGGTCACCTCGTACGTCGCGTCCGTGTGGCCGACGGCCGCCAGCACGCCGTGCTCGCGCAGCAGCCGCACCGCCTCGATGCCGCCGGGCAGCTCGGGCGCCAGGGTCATCATGCGCGCGGTGCCGCGCGCCGCCTCCAGCAGCTTGCGCACGGCCGCCGGGTCCGGCTCGCGCAGCAGCGAGCGGTCGTGCGCCCCGCAGCGGGCCGCGGCGATGAACGGTCCCTCGAAGTGCAGTCCCGCCAGCTCGCCCTGCTGCACCAGCTCCGCCAGAACGCCCGCCTGCGCGGCCAGCTCGCCCAGCTCGCCGGTGACCAGGGAGGCCACCATCGTGGTCGTGCCGTGCCGCCGGTGCGTGGCGATGACGCGCAGCGCCTCCTCGGGCGTTCCGGCGGAGAACGACGCGCCTCCGCCGCCGTGGACGTGCAGGTCCACGAACCCGGGCAGCACCCAGTGCCCGGCCAGGTCGAGCGTTGCCGCGCCGCCGTCCCGCGCCGCCTCGGCCGCGAACCGCCCGTCCCGCACGACCACCCGCCCGCCGTCCACCACCCCGCCGGGCCGTACCACGCGGGCTCCCGCGAGCACGAGCCCCTGCCCGGTGACGCCCGCGGCGCCGGGGGCGTCCGTTGTCCGGGCCTGGCGCGCGGGGCTCACGGGGTCGCCTCCGCGAGTCGGGGCCGGGGCGCCGGAGGCGCGAGCAGGTCCCAGGCCAGCAGCGCGGCGCCCAGGCAGCCGGCCCCGTCGCCGAGGGCGGCGGGCAGCAGCCGGGGCATCCGCTGGAAGGTGACCTTGGCGGCCAGCGCGGCGCGCAGCGGCGCGAGCAGCGTCTCGCCCGCCCCCGCGAGCCCGCCGCCCAGCACGATCGCGGCCGGGTCCAGCAGCCGGACGGCCGTCAGCAGCCCGTCCGCCAGGCCCTCCACGGCCTCCCGCCACAGCGCCGCGGCCCGCGCGTCCCCGGCCTGCACGGCGGCCACCGCGTCCGCGGCGGTCGCGCCCGGCGTGCCGGAGACGGCGGCCCAGGCACGGCCGACCGCGGCGGCCGAGGCCACCGTCTCCAGGCAGCCGGCCTGGCCGCAGCCGCACCGGGCGCCGCCGGGCCGCACGATCACGTGGCCGATCTCGCCGGCGGCGCCGTTCGCGCCCGGCTCGGCCCGGCCCTCGATGCCGATGGCGCCCGCGATGCCGGTGCCCAGCGCCACGAACAGGAAGCGCTCAAGACCAGCGCCCGCCCCGAGCCGGCCCTCGGCCAGCCCGCCCGCGCGCACGTCGTGCCCCACGCGCACCGGGATGCCGCCGAGCCGTTCGGCCGCGAGGCGGCGCAGGGGAACGTCCCGCAGGCCGAGGTTCGCCGACCAGACCGCGATCCCCTCCCGCTCGTCCACGACGCCGGGCACGACGATCCCGGCGGCGGCCGGGGCGCGGCCCAGGCGCTCGGCGCCCAGGGCCCCCAACTCGGCCGCGAACTCCAGCGCCGCGTCCACCAGCGCGCCGGGCCCGCCGGGCCCGTCGGCCGGCGGCGTGGCCCTGCGGGCCTGGTGCAGCGGGCGGCGATCCGCCCCGATCAGCGCGCCCTTGAGCACGGTCCCACCCACGTCGAGGGCGAGCACGTGGGCACTCTCCTGAGGTTCCTGGCCACTCACAGCCGCCAGTCTCACCCGAACACGCCCAAGAGGTCTAGTCCACTACCGCGCGAGCCGCGCGCAAGCGGCGCCCACGGCCGCACACAAGCCCCGCGACGCCGGCCGCCCGCCCCCGGCACTCCCACGCGCCGGGCGTATCGCGCGCCGCGCGGGCCGGGGCGGCGCGGGGCCCGGGCCGTCTCCGGGGGCGGTCGTCCGAAGCGCCGGGAGGCGACCCGCGCGGCGCACCGATGGCCCCCGGACGGCCGCCCGGTCCCGGCGCCCCCACGCGCCCGGCGCGTGCCGTGCCGACCCGGCGCCCACGGCAGGGTGCGGGCAGGCGACGAGCCGACGCTGGCGATCCGCCGCGCGCCGGAGGCGCGAACCGCGCCGCGCCCGCCGCGCCCGCCTGGGGGCGGCCGGCCGTCCGGCCGTTGTCAGTGGCGGCTCCTACACTCGGCCTCGTGGACGCACAGCAAGGCAGTCAGGGGGAGCCGGCCGGCGGAGGGGAGCTCTCGGAACGGGAGCGGGCCGTGCTGGGGGTCGAGCGGCGGTCCTGGGGCGCGGCGGGGGCCAAGGAGCGGGCGATACGCGAGCGCCTCGGCATCTCCCCGACCCGGTACTACCAGCTCCTGAACGCCCTGCTCGACGACCCGCGCGCCCTTGCCCACGACCCGGTGACGGTCAACCGCCTGCGCCGGCGACGCGAAGCGCAGCGCCGCGGGCGCACAGCGTAAGGTCATGTTCATGCCTTCCTCAGCGCCGCCGCCCCGGCTCCCCGAGCCCGCCACCGACACCGGCCGCGCCGGCCTCGCCGCGCTCCTGGCCCGCCCCGGCCGTGCCCTGATCGCCCTCGACTTCGACGGCACCCTCGCGCCGATCGTCCCCGACCCCGAGCAGTCCCGCCCCCACCCCGACGCCCAGCCCGCCCTGCGCCGCCTCGCCGGGCGGGTCGCCGCCCTGGCCGTGATCACCGGCCGTTCCGCCGAGGTGGCCGCCCGCCTCGGCGGCTTCGCCGGCCACCCGGAGCTCTCCGGCCTCGTCGTGCTCGGCGCCTACGGCGCGGAGCGCTGGGACGCCGCCACCGGCCGCCTCCACCGCCCCCCGCCGCACCCCGGCGTCGCCGCCGCCCGCGAGGAGCTGCCCGCCCTCGTGGACGGCACCGGCGCGACCATCGAGGACAAGGGCGGCGCGCTGGCCGTCCACACGCGCCGGGCCGAGGACCCCTCCGGCGCGTTCGCCGCCCTGCGCAACCCCCTGGCCGACCTCGCCGCCCGCCACCGCCTCGCCCTGGAGCCCGGCCGCCTCGTCCTGGAGCTGCGCCCACCCGGCATGGACAAGGGCCGCGCCCTGACCGACCTGGCCCGGGAGACCGGCGCCGAGGCGGTGCTGTACGCGGGCGACGACCTCGGCGACCTCGCCGCGTTCGAGGCCGTGGCCAAGCTGCGCGACGCGGGCGTCGCCGGCCTGCGCGTGTGCAGCGGCAGCGCCGAGGTCGCGGAGCTGGCCGCCGCCACCGACCTCACCGTCGACGGCCCCGAGGGCGTCGCCGCCCTCCTCGCCGCCCTCGCCGACCGCCTCCCGCCCGCCTGAGCCCGAAGCCGCCCCAACGCCCGCCCCAACGCCCGCCCGCCGCCGTCGAGATGGTGGGGCTGGCCCCACCCCCCGGACACCGGGCGGCCGGATGGCCGAAGGGGGCCCGCGTTGCCTACCGTCTGCTGTCATGAAGCTGCTTTTCGCAGGCAAGGGCGGACGGACGGGATGGACGCGGCTGGCCCTGGCCCTGGCGGGCGTCGGGGCGGTCGGCACGGCGACGCTCCTCGGCGTCGGACCGGGAGCGCAGGTCGCCCCGGCCGCGCCCGCCGCACGCGGGGACGGGGGAGGGCAGCTCGCCCGCGACGCCCGCGCCGTGGAGCGCACCGGCGCCACCGCCGTCCTCGCCGAGACCGCCCAGGAGAACGGCCGCGGCTCCCGCGCCCGCGCCGGCACGCAGGACACCCCGGCCCCGTACGACTCCTACTACCGCATCGGCAGCGACACGAAGACGTTCACCGCCGTCGTCGCCCTCCAGCTCGTCGGGGAGGGAACGCTCAGCCTCTCCGACACCGTCGAGGAGTGGCTGCCCGGCCTCGTGAGCGGCCAGGGCAACGACGGCAGCCGGATCACCCTGCGCCACCTCCTCCAGCACACCAGCGGCCTGCCCAACTACACCGACGTCCTCTTCGAGGACCCCGACGCCCTCACCCCCGAGGCCTACCGCGCCGAACGCTTCCGCGTCCGCACGCCCGCCGAGCAGGTCGCCCTCGCCATGACCCGGCGCCCCGGCTGGCTCCCCGCCCCGGACGAGACCCGCTGGGCGTACTCCAACACCAACTACGTCCTCGCCGGGATGATCATCGAGGCGGCCACCGGCCACACCTGGGAGCGGGAGGTCCACGAGCGGATCATCGAACCCCTCGGCCTCGCCCGCACCCTCACCCCCGGCACCTCCGCCTACGTGCCGCAGCCGACCGCGCCCGCGTGGACCCAGTTCCCCGGCCGCGAGGACCTGACCGACACCACGGTGGCCACCGGCGGCTGGGCGGACGGCGGCATCATCAGCACCACCGGCGACATGAACACCTTCCTGCGCGCCCTCCTCGGCGGCCGGCTGCTCGCCCCGGACCTGCTGGCCGAGATGCAGCGCACCGTCCCCGCCGAGGACTTCGCCTCCCGCCCCGGCTCCCGCTACGGCCTCGGCCTCGCCTGGCGCCCGGCCCCCGGCTGCCCCGACGGCCTGTGGTTCCACGGCGGCAGCTCCTTCGGAACGATCTCCGAAACGGCCGTCACCCCCGACGCGACCCGCTCCGCCGCCGCGGCCGTCTTCACCTACCGCATCGGCGCCCCCGGCCGCCAGCACGCCCAGAACGAGGCCACCTACGACCTCATCGAGAACGCCCTCTGCGACTGACCGAGCCCCTCCGGGGCCCGGTCCCCCCTGCGGACCGCCGCCCCGGCCGACCCCTCCGCCGCCCGCCGTGCGGCTGCCGCCAGGCGCGTAGCCGCCATCCGGCGCACGGCAGGGCCCCGGCGCTCCGCCGCCCCCGGCCGCCGCCTGGCGCCCGGCCCGAGCCGGGGCCATCGCACGGCAGTGGCCCGGCCCACCGCCGCCGCGGCCTTTCCCTCGTAGCGGCCCGGACGCGCGGGCATCGCCCGGCGCCCCGGCGCGAGCCGGGAGCCGCCCGGCATCGCGGCGCGCGGCGTGGCCGTTGCAGGGCGGGGGCCCAGCGCACCGCCGCTGCCGCGGCCGTTCCGTGGCCGCTCGGCGCCCCGCGCCCTGGCCGTCCGGGCGTCGCCCGGGTTCCGGCGCGAGCCGTGGCCGACCCGCCAGCCCGGCACCTACTCCTCGATCGCCCCGCCGATGCGGCGCAAGTGGCGGCGGAAGGTGTACGACGGGTCCGCCGCGCGCCGTGCCAGGTACGCGTCGAAGGACGTCTGCACCCGCAGCGTCTCCCCGGCGAGGATGCGGCGGGCCTGCTCCCGCTCCGTCGCGTGGATGCCCGCGGCGGCGTCCAGCACCTCCGAGGCCTGCTCCGCCGCCACGAACAGCACCCCGTCGTCGTCCCCGAACACCACGTCGTCCGCCGTCACCACATGCGGCCCGAAGCGCGCGCTGACCAGCGCCTCCGGCTCGGCCGGGTCCACCCGCACCGGCCCCGCCGGAAGCGCCCCGTAGCTGAAGACCGGCAGCCCGATCTCCGAAAGCTCCCGCGTGTCCCGGTGCAGCCCCCAGATCACCAGCCCCGCGACCCCCGCCGCCCCGGCCTCCAGCACCGCGAGGTCCCCGACGCACGCCTCGTCCGTCCGCCCGCCGTTGTCCACCACGAGCACGTCGCCCGGCCCGGCCGCGCCGAAAGCCTCCAGGAAGACGTCCACGCTCCCGTAGTGCCGCGCCGGCAGCGCCCGCCCCGCCAGCCGCTGCCCGGCCGTCACGGGAACGATCCCGGCCGGCGCCGCCCGCAGCTCAACGCCCAGCCGCACGCACGCGTCGGCCACCAGCGCCGTGGACAGCCCCGCGAAGTCAGCCGGCACGGCCTCAGCCGCCCAGCGCCGCGAGCTGGTCAAGGAACCACGCCCGGGGCGGCAGCGCCGTCGCCGCCTCCGCCAGCCGCTTGGACCGCCCCGCCCGCTCCTCCGGCGCCATCGACAGCGCCCGGTGCAGCGCCTCCGCCGTCCCCGCGATGTCGTAGGGGTTGACCAGCAGCGCGTCCTCGCCCAGCTCCGCCGCCGCCCCCGCCTCCCGCGAGAGCACCAGCGCGCAGCCGCGCTCGGAGACCACCGGGACCTCCTTGGCGACCAGGTTCATCCCGTCCCTGATGGGGTTGACCAGGGCGACGTCCGCCATCCGGTAGGCGGCCAGCGAGCGCGCGAAGTCGTCCTTCACGTGCAGGACCACCGGCGTCCAGCCCTCGGCCCCGAACTCCTCGTTGATCTCCGCCGCGACCCGCGAGACCTCCGCGGTGTAGTCCCGGTAGACCGCCAGGTCCTGCCGCGAGGGGTAGGCGAACGCCACGTGCACCACCCGGCCGCGCCACTGCGGCCGGTCGGTGAGCAGGCGCCGGAACGCCAGCAGGCCGCGCACGATGTTCTTCGACAGCTCGGTGCGGTCCACCCGGACCACGGTCCGCCGGTCCCCGACCTGCTCGCGCAGCGCGGCCAGCCGCTCGTCCACGTCCGGGCGGAACGCCCGCTCCCGCAGGAAGTCCGCGTCCGCGCCGAGCCCGTGCACGCCGAGCCGGGTCGTGCGCCCGGCGTGCGCGACGGCGCCCGCCGCGGAGGCTCCCGCGGCGGAGGCGCCCGCCGGGGAAACGTCCGCGCCCAGCACGTCGGCGCAGCAGGCCGCGAACGCCCGCGCCCAGCGTTCGGTCAGGAAGGCGGCCCGGTCCGCGCCCAGGATGCCGAGCAGCACCTGCCGCGCGACCCGGTCGGGCAGCACCCGGAACAGCTCCGGCGGCGCCCACGGGGTGTGCGAGAAGTGGCCGATGCGCAGGTCGGGGCGGCGCTCGCGCAGCAGCCCGGGCACCAGCGCGAGGTGGTAGTCCTGCACGAGAACGGCCGCCCCGGGCCCGGCCTCCTCGGCCAGCGCGTCCGCGAAGGCGGCGTTGTACGCCTCGTACGCGGCCCAGCGCTCCTCGAAGGCCGCGTCGAAGACGGGCTCGAAGGGCGTCTGGTACAGCAGGTGGTGGACGAACCACAGCACGGAGTTGGCGATGCCGTTGTAGGCGGCGTCGAAGGTGGCGGCCGGGATGTCCAGCATCCGCACGGCCTGCCCCCCGGTGTCCGCCGCATCCAGGCGCCCGCCGGGCCCGGCGCGCCGCGCCGCCTCCCGGTCGCCCTCCCCGAGGGCCGCGCACACCCAGGTCCCCGCGCCCTCGCCCAGCGCGCTCAGCCCGGACACGAGCCCCCCGCCGCCGCGCCGGGCACTCAGCACCCCGTCCGCGCCGACCGCGTAACTCACCGGCCCGCGATTCGACGCGACCAGCACCTCGGTACTTCCAGCGTCACTCACGGCCGGAGGCTAGCCAACCCCTCCCCCCGGGAAACGTGTGCCCCCTCACACGCGCCGCCCCCATCACCCACGCGGTCCCGGACGATGACACTCCGTGCGCACCGCCCGCGGCCGGGCGTCGGTGGTGGCCCTCGGCAGCACGCCTGCGGCGGGCACGCGCGCCGGAGCTTGGGACTACGCCCGCGGCGGGCGTTGCCCGGCCGGAGGCGGGGCCGCCTGCGCGCATCCGCACCCGGCCCCGCCTCCGGCGCACCCGACACCTTTGAGGCACGGGCCCACCCCCGCTCGCCGCAACGCCGGCCGCAGGCGTGCGCCGCGCCCCGGGGCGTCGCCGGGGAACGTCGCAGGCGATCGCCCCGCGCCCCCGGGGCTCCCGCGGGCGCCGGCGCAGCCGGGCCCCGCAGAGCCGCCCGCCGCAGGCGACCCGGCGCCGCCGCGGCCCCGGCGCTCGCCGCAGGCGAACGCGCACCGCGCGCCGGCCGTGGAACGCCCGCCGCAAGGCGAACGCACACGCCAAGGCCCCGGGGCGGCGAGCGCCCCGGGGCCCCAGGCCGGGCAGTCGGCTACGCCGCCCTGCGGGCCGCGTACTCCGGGATGCTGTTCATCGGGGGGCGCTCCTCCGCGTCGATGGGGTGGGTCTGGGGCGTGAAGCCTCCGTCGTCGGTGCGCTGGAACTGGGTCAGGCCCAGGCGGTTCGGCAGGACCGAGCCGGGGAGCCGGACCTGCGCGGTGCGCAGGATCGCGGCGGCCATCCGCCCCAGGGCCTGGCCGTCCTGGTGCCGGTGCTTGCGCACGCCCACATCCACCTGCCCCAGCGCGTCGAGCCCCGCCAGGTTCAGCGTGTCGATGAGCATGCCCAGCTCCACGCCGTACCCGACCGGGAACGGCAGCCGTTCGAGCAACGACCGGCGCGCGGCGTACTCGCCGCCCAGGGGCTGGACCACGCCGGCCAGCTGCGGCCAGTGCAGGTTCAGCAGCGGGCGGGCGACCAGCTCGGTGACCCGGCCCCCCTGGCGGGCCCCGCCGGGGTTGTCGCCGAGCGGTCGGTCGTACATGGCCTTGACCAGTTGCACGCTCGGCTCGGTGAGCAGGGGCCCGAGGATGCCGGAGACGAATCTGGAGTCGAACTCCCGCAGGTCGGCGTCCACGAAGCAGACGATCTCGCCGCTCGTTGCCAGCAGTGAGCGCCAGAGCACCTCCCCCTTGCCGGGTGCCGTGGGCACTCTGGGCAGGATCTCGTCGCGGTGGACGACCTTGGCGCCCGCCGCGGCGGCCACCTCGGAGGTGCGGTCGGTGGACCCGGAGTCCACCACCATCAGTTCATCGATCAGTGGCACGTCTTCCATCAGGTCGCGCCGGAGCGCTTCCACGATGGCGCCGACGGTCGCCTCCTCGTTCAGCGCGGGGAGAACCACGCTGATGCTGCCAGCCGCGCCTGCTGCTCGCTTCGCGCTCAACAGCTGCGGCAGCGAGCGGTCAGCGGCGTCCCAGGACCGGCGGCTCAGCCACTCCTCTGCCTCTTCCAGCACGAATGTCGCTCCTGTTCGCGTTCGGCCACGATTACTCCGTATGGCCGTATCTGCCCCTTCTTGGCGCAGTCCGAACCCACCGTTGCCACGTTTTTTCGGGATACTTCCGACCTCTCGGATGAGTCGTTTGTGACGGTTGTGACGAGTTCCCGCTCGTTCTTCTCTCTATCCGCTCTCTCGTGGAGTCTCGTGGCATCTCGTGGCGTCTCGCGGATCGGACGGCCCGGGCCATTGTGGGGGGCGTCCGTTACAGTCTCGAACAGCGCAGGTGTCCTCCGCATATCAGGACCGGCGCTCCACAACCGCATACAGCTCATCCAGAGGGGCAGAGGGAACGGCCCGTTGAAGCCCCGGCAACCCTTCCGCCGGCACTCGCCGCACGTCGCGCGAGGCTCCCGGTGGGGAAGGTGCCAATTCCGTCCCGCGGCGAGAGGCGTCGCGGGGAAGATGAGGAGAGGGGCCTCGCCACCCATGTCTGTGCTGTCCACGCAGTCCGCGTCCGACTCCGCACGCACCGCGACCACCGCATCCGGGAACACCCCGGGTACCGCCGGCGTCGACCTCGGACCCGCCGCCGCCCTCTCGTGCAGGGAGTGCGGGGAGCGTTACCCGCTGAGTCCGATATTCGCCTGTGCGTCCTGTTTCGGCCCGCTGGAGATCGCTTACGACCTCCCCGCGGGCGACCCCGAGGCCCTGCGCCGCCGCATCGAGGCCGGCCCGGCGAGCGTGTGGCGTTACGCCCCGCTGCTGCCCGTGCCCGCCGACGTGGCCGCCAAGCCGAACCTCAACCCCGGCTGGACCCCGCTGGTCCGCGCCGACCGCCTGGCCGCCGAACTCGGCGTCACCGGCGGCCTGTTCGTCAAGGACGACTCGGGCAACCCCACCCACTCCTTCAAGGACCGGGTCGTGGCCTGCGCCGTCGAGGCCGCCCGCGCCTTCGGCTTCACCACCCTCTCCTGCTCCTCCACCGGCAACCTCGCCGGCGCGGTGGGCGCCGCCGCGGCCCGCGCGGGCCTGCGCTCCTGCGTCTTCATCCCGCACGACCTGGAGCAGGGCAAGGTCGTCATGGCCTCCGTCTACGGCGGCGACGTCGTCGGCATCGAGGGCACCTACGACGACGTCAACCGCTTCTGCAGCGAGCTGATCGGCGACCCGGCCGGCGAGGGCTGGGGGTTCGTGAACGTCAACCTCCGCCCGTACTACGCCGAGGGCTCCAAGACCCTGGCCTACGAGATCTGCGAGCAGCTCGGCTGGGAGCTGCCCGACCAGCTCGTGGTCCCGATCGCCTCCGGCTCCCAGCTCACGAAGATCGACAAGGGGCTCAAGGAGCTGATCGCGCTCGGCCTGGTGCCCGAGAAGCCCTACCGGATCTTCGGCGCCCAGGCCGAGGGCTGCTCGCCCGTCTCCCAGGCGTTCCGCGCCGGGCACGACGTGGTGCGCCCCGTGCGGCCGGACACCATCGCCAAGTCCCTGGCGATCGGCAACCCGGCGGACGGCCCCTACGTCCTGGACATCGCCCGCCGCACCGGCGGCGCCGTGGAGGACGTCACCGACCCCGAGATCGTGGACGCGATCCACCTGCTGGCCCGCACCGAGGGCGTGTTCGCGGAGACCGCGGGAGGGGTGACGGTGGGCGTGACGCGGAAGCTGATCGCCTCCGGGGCCCTGGACCCCGCGAAGACCACCGTCGTGCTGAACACCGGCGACGGCCTCAAGACCCTGGACGCGGTGGCGCCCACCGCCGGTCCGTCCGCGATCATCCGTCCGAACCTGGACTCGTTCCGAGAGGCTGGCCTCGCATCATGAGCGTAACTGTCCGAATCCCGACCATCCTGCGCACGTACACCGGCGGCGCCTCCGAGGTCACGGCCGAGGGGACGACCCTCGGCGAGGTCCTGGCCGACCTGGACCGGCAGCACCAGGGCATCGCCGCGCGGGTGCTCGACGAGGACGGCAAGCTGCGCCGCTTCGTGAACGTCTACGTCAACGACGACGACGTCCGTTTCGCCGAGGGCCTGGGGACCGCGACCCCCGACGGGGCCGGCGTCTCGATCATCCCGGCGGTGGCGGGCGGCTGAGTCCGCGTCACGTCCACACGCCTTCACGACATCCGTCGCTCCGCCCCGAACCGATCGTTCCGGTTCGGGGCGGATGCACGTGCGCGGGGCGCTAGAGTGGCCGTGGTCTCACCCCGGCGGTTGCCACGCGCATATGAATTCACGACACATCGCGCTAAGAATGTGCTGAGAAACGCTGTACCAATTGTCTGGTTGGCGCGTTTGGGGCCGTGAGAAAGATTCAACTTTCATACACTTTGCGTTATTTGCCCGTTCTGGGTCGCCAAGAATTCCCTCCCGAATGGCCTGTTGCACTGGGCGTCCGTGCAGATACATTCAGCGTCGGTCGACGCGTTCCGGCGCACACCCCCCGTCCGCCCGGGGGTGGGGTCTGAGAGGTCTGACCCGGGCCCGCGAAGTGCGGTCTCGTGAAAGGGCCAGCAAAATGGGGAGTTAGGAATGGCTCAGGGCACCGTCAAGTGGTTCAACGCGGAGAAGGGCTACGGCTTCATCGCGGTAGACGGTGGTGCGGACGTGTTCGTCCACTACAGCGCGATCCAGATGGACGGCTACCGCACCCTGGAAGAGGGGCAGCGGGTCGAGTTCGAGATCTCTCAGGGGCAGAAGGGCCCCCAGGCCGACATGGTCCGGGTCACCGCCTGAAACGCCGACCGCACCGCAGCCTGCCGCGCGGGCCCGCACCCTCCGTCGGGTGCGGGCCCGCCCGCATCCCCGCTCCGCTCGGGCCGTTGCCGCGCCCCGGCCCCGCCCGGCGCCGCCCGCGCTCCCGCGCCACGCGGCTCCCGCGCCACACGGGGGGTTGCCGCGTCCCGGCCCCGCCCGGCGCTGCCCGCGCTCCCGCGCCCCGCGGGGCGTTGCCCGCATTGCCGCCCCACACGGGGGGTTGCCGCGTCCCGGCCCCGCCCGGCGCTGCCCGCGCTCCCGCGCCAGGCGGGGCGTTGCCCGCATTGCCGCCCCACACGGGGGGTTGCCGCGTCCCGGCCCCGCCCGGCGCTGCCCGCGCTCCCGCGCCCCGCGGGGCGTCGCCCGCATTCCCGCCCCACGCGGGGTGGCGCCCGTATTCCCGCGCCACGCGGCCTTGCCGCAGCGGCCCCCAACGGGGCGAGCCCGCCCACGTGGTCCCGCCCCACGCGGCCCTGGCGTAGCCGCTCCGCGCTCGCGCGCGGCCCGCCGCAGCCGCCGCCCGACGGTGCGGGCCCGCCCACGGTCCCGCGGCGCGCACGGGCCGCCCGCGCTCCGCGCTGCGCGGGGGCCTGCCCACGGTCCGATGCCGCGCGGCCCTGCCGCGGCCGGCTCCGCGCCCGCCGGCTCGCAGCCGCTCACCGCTCACCGCTCACCGCTCACCGCTCACCGCCCACTGCTCACCGCTCACCGCGCTCGGCTCACCGCGCTCCGCCCACCGCGCCCGGCCACGGTCCCGCACCGGGCGGCGTGCCGCCCGCGCTCCGCGCTGCGCGGGGGCCTGCCCACAACTCACGCGCCGCTGCGGGCCGGCCCGCAGCGCCTCAGCAGCGGGCCGGGCCCGGCCGCAGTCCCGCCCCCGCGCGGGCGCAGGAGGCTGGCCGCGCCCCCTCGCGGACCGCCCCCTCGCACCTCACAGCCGTCCGCTCCCGGCGCCGCGCCGCGCCGCGCGAGCCCCGCGCAGCGGCAGCGCCCCCGCCGCCCCCACCGGGCGCCCCGCCGCCCAACGCTTGCACTCGGAGGGGGAGAGTGCTAATCATGGCGTTAGCACTCTGAAGGTGAGAGTGACAAAAGCAAGGACCGGTTCGGTGAGGTCCACGGGCCCGGCGGGAGCAATGAACCGCCGGGCCGCAGGGCCGTCCGTCGCGGGCGCCAGCGCGGTCCGGAGCAATCCACCCCAGTCCTGGGAGGACCACTTCACATGGCCAAGATCATCGCGTTCAACGAGGAGGCGCGGCGCGGCCTTGAGCGCGGGATGAACCAGCTCGCCGACGCCGTCAAGGTCACGCTCGGCCCCAAGGGCCGGAACGTCGTGCTCGAGAAGAAGTGGGGCGCCCCCACCATCACCAACGACGGCGTGTCGATCGCCAAGGAGATCGAGCTCGAGGACTCCTACGAGAAGATCGGCGCCGAGCTGGTCAAGGAAGTAGCCAAGAAGACGGACGACGTGGCCGGCGACGGCACGACCACGGCGACCGTTCTGGCGCAGGCGCTGGTCCGCGAGGGCCTGCGCAACGTCGCCGCCGGCGCGAACCCGATGGCGCTCAAGCGCGGCATCGAGGCGGCCGTCGAGAAGGTCTCCGAGGCCCTGCTGAGCCAGGCCAAGGAGGTCGAGACCAAGGAGCAGATCGCCTCCACCGCGTCCATCTCCGCGGGCGACCCCCAGATCGGCGAGCTGATCGCCGAGGCCATGGACAAGGTCGGCAAGGAAGGCGTCATCACCGTCGAGGAGTCCCAGACCTTCGGTCTGGAGCTGGAGCTCACCGAGGGCATGCGCTTCGACAAGGGCTACATCTCGGGGTACTTCGCCACCGACATGGAGCGCATGGAGGCCGAGCTCGAGGACCCCTACATCCTCATCGTGAACTCCAAGGTCAGCAGCGTGAAGGACCTGCTGCCCCTGCTGGAGAAGGTCATGCAGTCGGGCAAGCCCCTGCTGATCATCGCCGAGGACGTCGAGGGCGAGGCCCTGTCCACCCTGGTGGTCAACAAGATCCGCGGCACCTTCAAGTCCGTGGCCGTCAAGGCCCCCGGCTTCGGCGACCGCCGCAAGGCCATGCTCGGCGACATCGCCGTGCTGACCGGCGGCCAGGTCATCTCCGAGGAGGTCGGCCTCAAGCTGGAGAACGCCACGCTCGACCTGCTGGGCCGCGCCCGCAAGGTGGTCATCACCAAGGACGAGACCACCATCGTCGACGGCGCCGGCTCCAGCGACCAGGTCCAGGGCCGGGTCAACCAGATCCGCGCCGAGATCGAGTCCTCCGACTCGGACTACGACCGCGAGAAGCTCCAGGAGCGCCTGGCGAAGCTGGCCGGCGGCGTGGCCGTCATCAAGGCCGGCGCCGCCACCGAGGTGGAGCTGAAGGAGCGCAAGCACCGCATCGAGGACGCGGTGCGCAACGCCAAGGCGGCCGTCGAGGAGGGCATCGTCGCTGGCGGTGGCGTGGCCCTGCTCCAGGCGGCCTCCGCCCTGGAGAAGCTGGACCTGGAGGGCGACGAGGCCACCGGCGCCGCCGCGGTCAAGCTGGCCCTGGAGGCCCCGCTGAAGCAGATCGCGATCAACGCCGGCCTGGAGGGCGGCGTGGTGGTGGAGAAGGTCCGCAGCCTTCCCCAGGGCCACGGCCTGAACGCGGCCACCGGCGAGTACGTCGACCTGCTCGCGGCCGGCATCCCCGACCCGACCAAGGTCACCCGCTCCGCGCTTCAGAACGCCGCCTCCATCGCGGCGCTCTTCCTCACCACCGAGGCCGTCATCGCCGACAAGCCCGAGAAGGCCGCGGCCGGCGCCGCGGACCCCTCCGGCGGCATGGGCGGCGGCATGGACTTCTGATCCCACCGGATCAGCAGCCCACGGCCCCAGGCCGTAGCCAAGGGCGGCACCCCCTCCGGGGTGCCGCCCTTCGCCATGCCCCGCCCCCGTCGGGCCCGCACGCCCGACGGGGGCTTGCGCCTGCGTCCCCCCGCCCCCGGTGCGCGCCGCCGCGCGGCGGGCCGGAAGCGGGTCGCCGCTCCGGCCCCGGACGCGTTCCCGCTGGGTGCGCCTGGCCCGGCGCCCACTCGCGGCGCGCTCCGTGCGGCTCCGCCGCCCACCGGCCCCCGGGGGCGCGGGCCCCAGACGGCCGCAGACCGCCGACAACGGCCACGCTTCCCGCCGGGCGAGCGGTGCCGCAACGCCCAGCGGGAACCCGGGCCGCTCGCCCGGGGGCGCGGGGCGCCGCCCCACTCGCCGCCGCCGCGCCCCGGCGCTGAGCGCCCCCGCAGGGCGCACGACGGCCGGTCGGCCGTCCGAGCCGTCCGCTGCGGCGCGCGCCGCCGTGCGGCACGGCGGAATTGGGGAACGCGCCGCCCCCGGCGTCGGGCACGGGGCCCGCCGTGGCCGCCGCAGCGTGCCGCAACGCCCGGCGGGGCCGGGACCGCACGCCGGGGGCGCGGGGCCCCGCCCCGCCGTCCTCGGGGACCCGGCCGGGCGCCGCGTCAGCGCGGATTTCCGCGTGGCCAAGGCCGCCGCGACAAGCGCCTTTCCGCCGCCCCAAGTCCCGCCGGGAAACGCCATGTTCTGGCCGTGTTAAATCTGCGGCACCAGGGAATTCAAACCGGCCCCCCGCGTGAGGAATCTCATTCCGCCGCCGCCCGCAGCGCGCCCCGCAGATGCCCGTCGCTTTCCGCGAGCAACCGTTCAGCCGTCGCCGCCGAGACGTCCCCGAGGATCGTGAGAATCGCGTTCTTCACCTCCCCGCCCGTGGACTTCAGCGCCGCCTCAACCGCCTCATCCGGCGCCCCCGTCGCCAGCCGCACGATCCGCCGCGCGCGAGCGCGCAGCTTCTCGTTCGAGGCCCGCACGTCCACCATCAGGTTCCCGTACGTCTTCCCCAGCCGGATCATGCTGATCGTGGAGATCATGTTGAGGACGAGCTTCTGCGCCGTGCCCGCCTTCAGCCGCGTCGAGCCGGCGATCAGCTCCGGCCCCGTCACCACCTCGATGCCGTGCTCGGCGGCAGCCGCCAGCGGCGACCCCGCGTTGCACGCCACCCCGATGGTCAACGCCCCCAGCGCGCGAGCGTGACGCACCGCCCCCACCGCGTACGGCGTGCGCCCCGACGCCGAGACCCCCACGACCACGTCCGCCGAAGTGACCCCGTGCGCGTCCAGGTCCGAGGCGGCCAGCTCCCCGCTGTCCTCCGCCCCCTCCACGGCGGAGACCAGCGCGGCGGGCCCGCCCGCGATCAGCCCCAGCACCTCCCCGGGCGCCGTGTTGAACGTCGGCGGGCACTCGCTCGCGTCCAGCACCCCCAGCCGCCCCGGCGTCCCCGCCCCCACGTAGAGCAGCCGACCGCCCTCCGCCAGCCGGGCCGCCGCCGCGTCGATCGCGGCGGCGATCCGGGGCAGCTCACGGGCCACGGCCCCGGGAACGGCCGCGTCCTCGGCGTTCATGGCGCGGGCGATCTCCAGCGTGGAACGCCGGTCGATCTCGGCCAGCTCGGGCCGGTACGCCTCGGTGGCCAGCGCGTCCAGCGCGCCGGAAGCGGATTCGGTGGTCATGCGGCGGCTCTCAGAAGGCTCTGGCGGACAGCAGACAGCGGAAAAGGAAGGAACGGATCAGCGCCGACGAGGCGCGTGCCGGTGCGCCAGCGCCTCGTAGCTGGCGTGCAGGGCGGGCGCGGCCGAGGCGTACGTCCGCTGCGCCACCCCGATGAACAGGCAGTCCACGACCAGCAGTTGACTGGCCCGGCTGGACATCGCGGCCGGCCGCAGCTCGCTCTCGCGGGCCGTGGACGTGGTCAGGACGTGGTCCGCGTACCGCGTGACCTCCCCGTCCGGGCGCCCCGTGACGGCCACGGTCGTCGCCCCCCGGTCGAACGCCGCCCGCAGCGGCTCGATCACGTCCACGGTCCGCCCGGAGTGCGTCACGGCCAGGGCCACGTCCCCGGCCCGTAGCTGAACGGCCCCGGTGACCGCCAGGTGCGGATCCGCGTGCGCGTGGGCGACCAGGCCGATGCGCAGCAGCTTCTGCGCCAAATCCTGCGCGACGAGCGAGGAGGCCCCGACCCCGTACACGTCGATCCGGCGCGCGGCTGTCAGCGCGGCCACGGCCGCCTCGAGCTGGCGCAGATCGAGACCGGCGGCGGTGTCCGCGAGGGCCTGCCGCTCGTCCTGCGTCAGCTTGGCGACCACGTCGGCCAGCGAGTCGTCCACGGCTATGTCCGCCGTAACGGCCGGGGCGGCGCCGGAGGCGAGCTGCGCCGCGAGACCGGCCAGGGCCAGCCGCAGGTCCCGGTAACCGGGATAGCCGAGGAGGCGGGCGGTGCGCACGACGGTGGCCTCGCTGGTGCCGGTGCGCTCCGCGAGGCCGGTGACGGTGAGGGCGGCGCACCCGGCCGGGTCCCCGGCCACGGTCTCGGCCACGCGCTGCATGGAGCGGGTCATGGAAGGCGCCAGGGTGCGCACCTTCGCGGCCAGGGCCCCCGGCTCCGGCGGTGTGGGCGGGGGCGCCACGGCGACGGGCCGGGGTCTTCCGGCCCGCCGGGTGACATTTTCCTTCATCGGACTCCTCACGGCTGAAACTTATTTTCGGGCGAGGGTGCCGTCAAGCGCCGCCGGGCGGGCGGCCTCGCGTCGGGTGGGTCTGGTCCAATGGTCGGCATGGAGCACCCGACTTCGGAAGAGGCCATCCACCGGGCGCGGGCCCTGGTGCTCGCGGACCTCGCGGCCGGCGGGGTGGCCGGGCCGGAGGAGGTCTCGCTGCTGGAGGAGGCCGTGGCGCACCGCCGCTGGTGGTGCGCGCAGTGGCCGGAGGGCGCCGCCTACGTCGCGGGCCTGCTCGCCCAGGACATGCAGGACGCGCTGCTGGCCCGCGTCGGCCGCTGGCCGCTGTGCCGGGTCTGCGTCCCGGAGGCGGGCACCGAGCCGCACCAGCTCGACGTCGAGCCCGAGCTGGGCGAGGACCCGCACTGGGTGTGCGGCGTCACGGGCAACGTCCTCGCTCCGGTCGGCTCGCTCGCGGGGGCCTCCGGGTGACCGTCTACATCGACCCGCCCACCTGGCCCGGCCACGGGCGGCTGTGGTCCCACCTGATCAGCGACGAGTCCTTCGAGGAGCTGCACGCCTTCGCGGCCCGCCTGGGCTCCCCGCCCCGCGCCTTCGAGCGCGACCACTATGACATCCCGGCCGAGCGTTACGCCGACGCGGTCGCCCTCGGCGCGGTCGAGGTCGGCAGCAAGGAACTCCTGCGCCGCCTCACCACGGCCGGCCTGCGCCGCCCCAAGCACCGGCCGTCATAAGGGCGTTCGGGGTCAACGCGGGCGTGGCCGTCCCGACCGGGCCCCGGTGGCGTCGGGCGTCGGCCGGACCGAGCGGGTGGCGTAGAGGACGGTGTGCGCCCGCATGGTGAACGACTCCCCGCTGGCGAACTCGAGCCGCCGCCCGCCCCGGGGCACCACGCTCATGTCCGAGACGGTGAACGCCTGCCCGCCCAGGAACAGTTGATCGCCCACCCGGATCGTCTGGGAATCCACGGTAACGCCCATGGCGACGCGGTCGTTCATCCCCGCCCCACCGCCTCGCCGGTCAGGCGCGCGCCCCGGCTCTCCGCCACCCGCAGGGCGTCCAGCAGGCATTCGAGCAGCCGCAGCGCGGTCCACCGCAACTCCCGCACGGTGACCTCCGGTTCCACGATCAACGGCCGGGCACAGCACGCCACCTCGGCCCCCGAGGCCAGTTGCGCCCGCTCCACCTCATCGGCCAGCGCCGCCAGCCGCCCGTCCCCTCCGCACGGCGTCAGGTAGGCCGGGCCGCCGTCCTCCCCCGGCCATGGCAGCAGCCGCGCCACCCCCGGTTCGGCCGTCGCCGCCGGACTCGTTCGTTCCGTCACCTGTCATTCCTCCCTTGTGCGGCACCGCGCGCAAAGCCCCGGGGGCTTCGCGACCGGCGAGAGGGGTACGAACCCGTTGGGTCACCGCGCGCCGCCTCGTCACCTGTTCGAGCGGTCAGTAGCCGTCCGTACGCCAAGGGTTGTCCTCCGCGCGTACGCTCACCAGGGGCAACGGCATAACTGCTTACGCGTCATGACAGAGCGTTATAACGGCCGCTCAGTCATGGAGAGGAGTCGAGAACATGAGCGTGGAGGCGGAGCTTCCGGACCCGACGTCCAGCCTTTTGGCGTTCTTCGGCAGCGAACTGCGGCGTATCCGGCTGGAGGCGAAGGCATCTCAGGGCGAGACGGCCAAGCGCGCGCACACGACCCAGGCGATGATCAGCTACATCGAGTCGGCGAAGCGCGTCCCGTCCGAAGACCTGGCCCGCGACCTCGACTTGGCCTTCGACACGGGCGGCCACTTCGGCCGCCTGCATCCGCTGGTGCTGCGGTACGCGTACCCGTCGTGGTTCCTGCCGTATGTCCAGCTTGAGCGCGACGCGACGAAGATGCGGGCGTTCGCTGGCCAGGTCATCCCGGGACTCCTCCAGACCGAGGACTACGCGCGGGCGGTTCTGAGTGCGGGACGGCCGGACAATCTCGATGACCTCGTGGCGGCCCGCATGACGCGACAGGAGGTCTTCGACCGGGAGATCCCGCCGCGCGCATGGTTTGTCCTGGACGAGAACGTCCTTCACCGCGCGATCGGCGGGGAAGCCGTGTTCCGCGCCCAGCTCGCCCGCCTCCTCGAAGCGGGGGAGCACCCTCGCACGGTGATCCAGGTCGTCCCCCGGACTGTGACCACCCACCCCGGGCTCGACGGTTCCTTCAGTCTCCTGAGCTTCGAGGAGGGGCCGGACGTGCTCCACGTGGACGGCTTCTCACAGGGCAGGTTTGCGCTCGAATCACGCGAGGTAGCGGCGGCCGAACACGCCTATGATCTGCTCAAAGCCGTGGCCCTCTCGCCGGAGGGGTCCGCCGACCTGATCCGTTCGCTTCTCAAGGAGTTTGACCGATGACCCTCCTGAACGAGCTGCTCGTCCTTACCTGGCGCAAGAGCAGCTACAGCGGTCCCAATGGCGGTGACTGCGTGGAGGTCGGCACGTGGCGGAAGAGCAGCTATAGCAGCCCCAACGGCGGCGACTGCGTTGAGATCCGGCTGGGCGTTCCGGGGGCCGTCCCGGTCCGGGACAGCAAGAACATCGGCCCGGCGCTGGTCTTCCCGGCCGCCGACTGGGCGGGCTTCCTCACCGCCGTGCGACGCGGGGAGCTGTAGTCCCGGGGTCCGGTTCCGGACTCCTCCCGTACCCTCGGGGAATGTCCAACTTTCGCCCGCAGCAGGGTGTTTCCGCGCCGCCGCCCGGCGTTGACCCGGCCGTTCCGCACTCGCCCCGGGTGTGGAACTACTGGCTGGGCGGCGAGGACCACTACCCGGCCGACCGCGAGGCCGGCGAGCGGGTCCGTTCGATGTACCCGGGCATATCCGACTACGCCCGCGCCAACCGGGCGTTCCTCGGCCGCGCCGTCCGCCTCGCCGTGGGCGGCGGCGTGCGGCAGTTCCTCGACATCGGCGCCGGCCTGCCGACCGCCGACAACACGCACCAGGTGGCCCAGCGCGCCGCGCCCGAGGCCCGCGTCGTGTACGTGGACAACGACCCGCTGGTCCTGGCCCAGTCCGGACCCCTGCTCACCAGCACGCCGGAAGGCGCCACGGCCTACGTGACCGGCGACCTGCACGACCCGGAGGCGGTGCTGCGCGCCGCGTCCCGCACGCTCGATCTGACCCGCCCGGTGGCCGTACTCCTCCTGAGCGTGATGATGTTCACCGCCGACGACGCGGAGGCATACGGCATCATCCGCCGCCTGATGAACGGCCTGGCGCCGGGCAGCCACCTGATCCTCTCCCACACGGTGACGGGACCGGGCTGGGAGGACATGGACGCGGCCGTGACGAGCTGGAACGAGGTCGGCACACCTAAGCTGAAGCAGCGCACCCCCTCCGCCATCTCCGGCTTCTTCACCGGCCTCGACCTCCTCCCCCCGGGCATCGTCTCCTGCACCCACTGGCGCCCGGACGGCGAACCCGGCCCAGAGGTCGCGATGTTCTGCGGCGTGGGCCGCAAACCCTGATGCGCGGGCCGAGCCTCCGGTAGTTTCGTTTGCGTATCTGAGTAGTCACTCGTGGGGGGGCCACGATGTCGCGTCCGTCTGATTGGTCGCCGGTGGACTTGGACCGGGACCCGACGCCCGGCGACCCGGAGGAGATCCGCCAACTCTCCGAAGAGCTACAGGAGTTCGCGGACGACGTGGGCGAGGCGCTGGGCCGTATCCGGGGGATGGCCTCGGACCGCGCTGTCCAGGAGTGGGCAGGCTTATCCGCGGAAGCCTTCCGCGCGGAGTTCGACGGCGTCCCGGGCAACCTCGACAAGCTCCAGCGCTCGTACGACATGGCCGCGGACGCGCTGGCCCGGTACTGGCCGGAACTCCAGACGGCCCAGGGCATGGCGGACCGCGCCCTCCAGCGCGCCATCGACGCCCAAGCCGCCCTGTCCTCCGCCCAGACCGACCTTTCCGACGCCCAGTCCTGGGTCTCCCGGGCCGGGGACGAGGCCGAACGCCTCCAAGAGGACTCGGAGGCGCCCGAACCCCCCGACGAGACCCAGGTCCGCCAGGCCGTCCGCGATCACCAGGCCGCGCAGGAGGCCGCCTCCTCCGCCCAGTCGCGTGTGGACAACGCCGAGGCCGAGCTGTCGGCGGCCCGCGAACTGGCCCGCCAGGCCCTGGAGATGCGGGAGGAGGCGGCCCGCACCTGCGCCCAGGGCATCGACGAGGCCTCCGACGCCGGCATCCAGAACCGCCGGTGGTGGGAACGCGCCATCGACTGGGTGGTGGACAACTGGGACACCATCGTCTCCGTCTGCCGGGCCATCGTCGCCGTCCTCGGCATCGTCGTCATGATCATCGGCGGCCCCCTCGCCTGGGTCGTCCTCGCCGCAGCCCTCGTCGTCCTCGCCGACACCCTCATCGACTACGCCAACGGCCGAGCATCCCTCTGGGACGTAGCCTTCGCATCTTTGGACTGCATCCCGGGCATGCGCGGCCTCACCACCCTCGGCGGCCTCGCCCGCGGCGCCCGAGGAGCCATGGCCGCAGCCCGCACCGGCCTCCGGGGCATGGCGGGCGGGATGCGCCGCCTGGCCGGCCGGGCCCGCACGGCGGTGGATGACGCCGTCCAGGGCACCTACGACCGGATGCGCAGCCTCATCCGCAGGGGCGATTCCGACCCGGTCGACATGGCCACGGGCCGGATGTTCCTGCCGCAGACGGACGTCACCCTCCCCGGCACACTGCCCCTCACCTTCATCCGCCGGGCGGAGTCCGGCTTCAATGCCGGATTCTGGTTCGGCCCCTCCTGGTGCTCAACCCTCGACCAGCGCCTGGAAGTTGACGAGCGCGGCATCGTCATGGTCACCGACGACGGCATGCTCCTGACCTACCCCCACCCAGGCGAGGACGGTGGGCCGGTCCTGCCGGATGCGGGCCCCCGCTGGCCCCTCACCCGCCTGACCGGCGAGGAGGATGGCTACGCGCTCACCGACCCGATCACCGGCCACACCCGGCACTTCTCCCCGCCCACCAACACCGGCCTGTGCCTCCTGCTGCGGATATCCGACCGCAACGGCAACACCATCGAGATCGACTACGACGAATGGGCCGCCCCCACCGCCCTGCGCCACTCCGGCGGCTACCGCCTGGCCATCACCACCGACGGCCACCGCGTCACCGCCCTCGCCCTCACCGAGCCCACCGGCGAGACCCCCATCAAGACCTACGGCTACACCGACGGCAACCTCACCGAGATCACCAACTCCTCCGGCCGCCCCCTCCACCTCGCCTACGACACCCACGGCAACATCACCTCCTGGACCGACACCAACGGCCACAGCTACACCTACGCCTACGACGACCAGCACCGGTGCACCGCCCAGGGCGGCCAGGCCGGTCACTTCACCAACACCCTCACCTACAACGCCACCGACCCCGCCTGGCCCGACGCCCGCATCACCACCCTCACCACCGCCCAAGGCGCCACCACCCGCTACGTCATCAACGACCGCAGCGACGTCATCGCCGAGACCGACCCCCTCGGCCACACCACCCGCACCGAGTACGACGACCACCACCACATCACCGCTCAGACGGACGCCCTCGGCCACACGACGCGTTTCATCAACAACGCTGTCGGCCAGCCCCTTTCGGTCCTGCATCCCGACGGTGGCGTGACCTGTTACGACTACAACGAGTCCTACCAGCCCGTCGCTGTCCAGTTCCCCGACGGTTCGACGATCCGATACTCCTGGGACGAACGCGGGAACTGCGCAGCGGTCACCGACCCGATCGGGGAGACAAGGCGCTTTGCCTACGACCAGTTCGGAGGGCTCAGGGCGCTGATTCTTCCCGACGGATCAGTCACCCGGATTCAGTGCAACGCGGCCGGAGTGCCCGTGGAGATGATCGATCCCCTCGGCAACCGGACGGTGCGCGAGGTGGATGCCTTCGGCCGCGAGACGGCGTTGACGGCCCCGGACGGAGCGACGACACGCACCTGGTGGGACGGGGCAGGGCGCATGGTCCGCAGACTCAGCCCTGAGGGAGCTGAGGAGACGTGGCGCTATGACGGCGAAGGCAACTGCGTTCTCCACTCCGATGCCAACGGCAGCCGGACGATCTATGAGTACGGCCCGTTCGACACGCTCGTGGCACGCACCGACCCGGGAGGTCGGCGTCAGACGTTCACCTACGACGGCGCCCTTCGGGTCCGCAGAGTGACCGATTCCCAGGGACTCAGTTGGGATTACACATACGACCCCGTCGGCCGACTGGTCACCGAAACAAACTTCGACGGTCGGCGCTTCACATACGAGAGGGATGCCGTCGGCCGGGTCACGGCCCGAACCAACCCGCTCGGACAGACAACGCATTACCGTCGCGATCCCTCCGGACGGGTTGTCGAGAAGCGAGCCGACGGGATCCTGACCTCGTATGCCTACGACGCGCTGGGCCGGCTGACAACGGCCGACAGCCCGGACGCCCATGTGGTCCTGGAGTACGACGCAGTCGGACGCGTGCTCTCGGAGTCCTGCAACGGGCGGGTCCTTCGCCACGATTACGACGCCGCTGGCCGACGTGTGCGCCGGGTCACGCCCAGCGGAGCGATCAGCATGTGGGAATTCGACGCGGCCGGCCGCCCGACGATGCTGACGACGTCCGGGCAGACCGTAGCGTTCGAATGGGACCCGGTCGGCCGCGAGACGTCGCGCCGAGTCGCTGACAGCCTGACCCTGACGCAGTCCTGGACGCCCTCCGGTCGCCTTGCCGGGCAGGCGGTCACTCCGGCGTCGGCGAGCGCGTACGCGCGGGTCTATGACTACCGTCCGGACGGGTACCTCGCCTCCGTGATCACTCCGGGTGGCCCGTGCGTTCTGGATCTTGATCCGGCGGGCCGCGTGACCGCCGTCCGGGATGGTGAGTGGACCGAGCACTACACCTACGATGAGTCGGGCAACCAGATGTCGGCCGAGTGGCCGACTCGTCAGGGTTACGCTGACGCACGAGGCGACCGCACGTACGACGGCACGCTTCTCACCCGGGCGGGGCAGGTCCGGTACGAGCACGACAATGCCGGGCGCGTTACTGTTCGGCGGCGCTCTCGTCTGTCGAGAAGGCCGGACATCTGGCGCTATGTCTGGGACGCGGAAGACCGCCTGTCGTCCGTTGTCACCCCTGACGGCGCGGAGTGGCGTTATCGCTACGATGGGCTGGGCCGCAGGATAGCCAAGGAGCGACTGGCCGACGACGGTAGTGGACACGTTGTCGAGCGCATCGATTTCATCTGGGACGGAACGGCGCTTGTCGAGCAGTTGATCACTCGCGCCCCGGAACATCCCGTGGTAGCGCTTACTTGGGACCACGACGGCTTGCGGACGCTGACGCAAATAGAACGGCTTGTGCGCCCGTGCACCCAGGAGGAGATTGACCGGCGCTTCTTCAGTATTGTCACCGACGTCATTGGTACCCCAACGGAGTTGATCAGCGAGCAGGGGGAAATCGCCTGGCGTCGCCGCTCGACGCTATGGGGCATCACAGCGTGGGCGAAGGAGGCCTCCACTTTCACGCCTCTCCGGTTCCCGGGGCAGTACTACGATCCCGAATCGGGCCTGCACTACAACTACCATCGCTATTACAGCCCGGAGACGGCTCGCTACCTCTCGCCCGACCCGATGGGCCTGGCTCCCGCGCCCAACCCCATGGCCTACGTCCACAACCCGCACACCTGGTTGGACCCGCTCGGGCTGATGGCTTGCGAGCATCCTGCCATCACCGAGACGAGACAGGGCGCGGGGAGCATGGTCAGCCAGCACCCCATGACGGCTGATGAGGCGCTTCAGGGAGGCATAGACTTCCTCGGTGACGGCTATCGGGAACTTGGCCAGAACCGAGGAGTGTTCCGCAGTGCTGATGGGCTGCGCCAATTCCGCATGGATCAGGACTCTCTGCAAGGGAATCACTGGCCTGACGTACCCCACGTACATTTCGAGATGTTCAGGAACCCGGGAGACAAGAGGCCGTTCGTGAACAATCATGTGCCTCTCGTCGATCCGCGAAGGCCAGAGGGTGGTGCTCCGTGATCAAGAGAGGAATCGTCGGGCGGATTGTCTCGGGCCATGAGCTGGGAAGTTATGTAAAAGTCGAAGAGTTGCCGGACGATCCGCCCAGCTTCCTCATCCTCACGGCCAGCGATCGCGAATTCCGCGAGGGCAGTGGGGACTCCTGGGTCGAAGACTACGCCTCACTCGAGCAGTTCTTCGAGGAGTCGCGGTGGGTGATCGAATGGGAGGAGTGACCCGGTTGGACACTCGTCACCAAGTCCCCCCGGCCCACGGGGGAACGGATGGCCCCACGGGGCGACCCCGCTACCGTGGATCCGACCAATCGAACTCTCCCTCGACGCGGGCTGACGCCCGGTGCTGTACAGCATCGGGCGCGTCATCGACGGTGAGAACGCTACGCTCCGAGTCATGGCAGTCCAGATTCCTCCGAGACCTCTCAACCATGGCGAGAAGGAGGTCCTCGAATGCATCCTGGGCGCGGATTTTCCCGGCTCCGCGGAGCTTCGCAGTCAAGTGGGCGAGGCGGAAGTCGTCTCCCTCTGGGGAGACGGATCGGTCAGCGTCGATCTGAGGGTTCCGGAGGATACGGCGAAGGCTGACCTGGTTTCCGGCGTTGCCCCGGTGGAGGCGACAGTGGTCGACGACACCGGGGAACTCGTCGGCGAGATCCTCGTCTGGGTCGACCGGGGCAGGCTCGCCGGCCTCGAATACGCCTGGTACGGAGCGGACGCCCCCACGTCCCTGCCGCCGGCGGAGAACATCAACGTGTTGGCATGACGGCCCTCGCGGAAGCCAAGGAGCGGAAGGAGTCGGTGCTCCTGCCCTCGCGCATGCCCGGCGCCGGATGCCGGGCTCCGGGCTCCGGGCGGAGCGTGACCGCGCGCACGCGCGTCTGTGCGGCGCGTTGTCGCTGGGGTGGGCGTGTGGGGTGGGGCGTGCGCCGGGTGGGCTGTTGGGGGATGAGTCCCGTGGACTCAGCGCTTGACAAGTCCTGAGTCCGCGGGTTGACGCCCCTCGCGGCGGGCGCGGAGCATCGCAGCGAACCGGGAGCCCCCACGTCCCGAGCGCGAAGGAGTGCCGATGCCGGCCGAGCTGACCAGCCCCCCCGCCCGTTTCCCCCGTTCGCCCCGTCGTTCCCGCCGGGTGCCCGGCTCCGTGCTGGGCGCCGTCGCGGCGGGTGGCGCCGCTGCCGCCGTCCTCGGCCTGGCCGCGGCCGTTCCCACCGCCGCGGCCGAGACGGCGGCCGACGCGGAGCGTTCGTTCTCCGTGAACCACGAGACGCAGGACGGCTGCGCCGTCACCACCGCCGCCCAGGGCACCGTGACGTTCCAGGACGTCTCCGACGGCGGCACCGCGCGCCGCGCCGGGCTGCTGGTCCTGCTCGGCGCGGAGGCCGACTCGGCGGCCTGTCCCCGGAGTTGGGGTCCGGAGCTGTCGTTCCTCCAGGTCACCGCCCTCGGCGGCGGGCAGGCGGCGGACTCCGCCACGGTCCGGCTCCAGCCGGCGTCCATGGACCCGAGCGGGTTCATCGCCTTCCGGATCGCCCAGGACTCGCTGGGCGCCTCGGCCCCGCTGGACAGCGTGGAGGTCGCCGCGTGCCGCGACGCGGGCCCGAACTCGGACGGCTTCACCTGCGGCGAGCCGGTCACGGTCCAGGTCGCCGAGGAGGACTGACCCCCCACCCCCGTCCGCCGGTCCTCCCCGCCCGGCGGCCCGAGTCCGCGCACCTCCCCGCGCGGGCACCGTACGGGGCTGTACGTCGCGCACCGGCTCACGAGAGGCTGAGGCCGTGCGCAAACTGACCTTCGCCATGAACACGAGCCTGGACGGCTACATCGCCGCGCCCGGCGACGACCTCGACTGGAGCGTGCCGAGCGACGAGCTGTTCCAGTGGTGGTCCGACCGGGTGCACGCCACTGACCTGGCGCTGTACGGGCGCAGGCTGTGGGAGACGATGAGCTCCCACTGGCCGACGGCCGATCAGCAGCCGGATGCCACCCCGGCGACGGTCGAGTACGCCGGCCGCTGGCGGGACATGCCGAAGGTGGTCTTCTCCTCCACGACCAGGCCGGTCGACTGGAACGCCCGCCTGGTCACCGGCGACGCGGTCACCGAGATCACCAGGCTCAAGGCCGGGGACGGCGGCCCCATGGACATCTGCGGTGCCACCCTCGCCGGTGCGGCCATGCGGGCCGGGCTGATCGACGAGTACGTGCTCGTCACCCATCCGGTGCTGGTGGGCGGCGGCACGCCGTTCTTCAC
This sequence comes from Streptomyces boetiae, assembly GCF_031845405.1. Lineage (NCBI taxonomy): Bacteria > Bacillati > Actinomycetota > Actinomycetes > Kitasatosporales > Streptomycetaceae > Streptomyces > Streptomyces boetiae. Next base: position 120,818 of record NZ_JAVREN010000001.1, on the reverse strand, counting down.
CGCCCTGGACAGCTGGGTGAACCTGAGCCTGGCGGAGACCCGGACGTTTCCCGACGGCGTGCTGCTGACCCGGTACGAGACGAAGCGCTGAGCGCCCGGAGCCGGAGGAAGCGGCGGATCGCGTCGGCCGATTCCTCCGGCCTGCGCAGGTGGACCCAGTGGTCGGCGTCGAGTTCGACCAGGGTGGTGCGGGGGCGGCGGGAGGCCATCTCGCGGGCCTGGGGGGTGGGCAGGACGGCGCTGGCGGTGCCGTGGAGGAGCAGGGCGGGGCAGTCGGAGGCCAGCCACTGGGGCCAGTGGTCGCCGAGGACGCGGGCGTCCGAGTCGGCCATGTCCTCGGGGTGGCACCCCAGCCGCCAGCCGTCGCCGTGCGGGCGCAGGCCGTTCTCCAGCAGGGGGGCCAACGGGCCGCAGGCGCGCAGGAGTTCCTCGCGCGTGGGGGCGGTGTAGGGCAGGCCGAGGAGGAACGACAGCGGGGCGGGGTCGACGACGGGTAGGGACGCGGGTCCGTCGAGGTTGACGAGGGCGCCGACGGCGCCGGGGTGCTCCGCGGCCAGGTGGTAGGCGTTGACGGCGCCGAGGGAGTGCCCGAGGACGGGCAGGGGGCGCCCGTCGAGGCCGAGGTGGGTGAGCAGGAGACGGAGGTCGTCGAGATAGCCCTGCCGGTCGTACCGCTCCGCCCGGTCGGAGTCCCCGTGGCCCCGCTGATCGGGGGCGAGCACCCGCCAGCCGTCCGGCCGCAGCGCGGCGGCGAGCCCCGCGAACTCCGCGCCCTCGCCGAGGTGCCCGTGCAGGGCGAGGAGCGGCCGACCCGTGGCGGGGCCGAAGTCGAGATAGGACAGGCGGCGCCGGTCCGGGGTGGTGAGGTGGGAGCGCGTGGGGGGCGCCGGGGCGGGATCGTTCGGCATGGCTTCACCGTAAGAGATCGGCGCCGCGGACCCGGCGCCCCCGGGCCCCCGCCGTGCTCCCGCCCCCGCCGGGCTCCCGCCCCCGCCCGTCAGGGCCTGTCGGCGGGCGGGGGCGGGAGGTACGCGTCCGCCTTGGCGAGGAAGGCGGGGCAGGCGCGGTAGTCCTCGGCCTCGCACTCCAAGGCGTGTTCGACCAGGTCGAGTTGGGCGCGGGCCGCGGCGATGCGCCGGCGCAGGGCGTCGCGGTGGGCGCGGAGCACGGCGTGGCGCCCGGCGCGTTCCGGCGAGGACCGCATCTCGCGCAGTTGCGCGAGGCTCAGGCCGCTGTCCTTGCCCAGCAGGATCATCGCCACGTCCACCAGGTGCCGGCCGTCGTACCGCCGCTGCCCGCCGACGCGCCGGGAGGGCTGAAGCAGCCCAACGTCCTCCCAGTGCCGGAGCACGTGCGTGGCCAGGCCGAAACGTCCGGCCAGCTCGCCGATGGTCAGTTCCCGCTCGTCCACGCGCCCATTCAGGCGCGGGGCGCACGCCCGCGTCAAGCCGAGGGCGTCCACGCCTGGACCCGCGCGAACAGCGGCAGCCCGCCCCGCACGGGCGAGCGCACCGCCCGCCCGTGGGCGAACGCCGGCTGCGCGCGCAGCGCCTCCAGGCCGGCCCGCAGCGGGGCGAAGCGGAAGTCCACGATCAGCAGGTGCCCGCCGGGCCGCAGCACCCGCGCCAGCTCCCGTGCGGCGGCCGGGAGATCGGGCCAGTGGTGCATGCTCAGCGTCGAGACGACCAGGTCGGCGGAGGCGTCCTCGCAGGGCAGCACGGCCACGTCCCCCGTCCGGAAGTCGAGCCGCCCGCCCAGCCCGGCCTCCCCGGCCAGCCGCCGGGCCAGCGCGGTCATGTCGGGCGCGACGTCCACGCCGGTCAGCGCGAGGTCCGCGCGCTGGGCGGCCAGGGCGTGCAGCAGGCGGCCGGGCCCGGTGCCGACGTCCAGCACCGCGCCGTCCGCCGGGGCCGCCGCCGCGGCCTCCCGGGCGACGCGGCGGTAGAGGCCGCGCAGCGAGCGGCGCGTGTGCCGGTCGTAGGTCTCGCTGCCCGGGGCGTTGAACGTCTGCGCGTCCTCCCGGCGGTGAACGGCCCGGTGCAGCAGGCCGCCCAGGCGCGAGTGGCGCGTGTTCCCCGCGGGGCTGTGGGCGTGGTCGGACATGGGGTACCTCCTGGCGTTGGCCGGTGCGCGAGAACCCCACCGTGCGCCTTCAGGCCGACCTGAAGTCAACCGGCCGGGAACGCGAGCCGTCAGGCCGTGAGCAGCCGCAGCTCGCCCCGGGCGTTGAACCGGGCCGCCGCCTCCCACCGCTCCGCCCCGTACGCCGTGCGGAAGAGGCGGGGCTGGGCGAGCAGCCCGCGCAGCACCGCCGCCCGCCCCTCCCGGAACGCCTCGTCCGGGACGAAGCCGTACTCCTGCCGCACGGCCGCCGCGTAGGCCGCGTACTGCTCGGGCGTTCCGGCCAGCACGGCGAGGTCCGCGTCGCACAGGGCCGCGCCGTTCGCGTCGTCCTCGGCCGGGTCGTGGCCCGCGGTGAGGCGGACCAGCCGCGCCACCTCCTCGCGGCGCGGGTCCCCGGCCAGCAGCCGTTCGGCGAGGACGGCCGAGCGCTCCTCGTTGTCCCCGGACGTAGCCGTGGGGTCGTAGACCGCGTCGTGGAACCACGCGGCCAGCTCCACGGCCGCCGGGTCGGCCGCCGCCGCCCGCAGGCCCGGCTCGGCCAGCCGGTCGAGCACGGCCCGCAGGTGGGCCGTCGTGTGGTACCTGCGGTGCGGCTCCGCCCAGCGGGTGACCAGCTCCTGCCCGGCCACCGCCGTCACGCCCGGCCCCGGCAGCGCCAGGAAGCGCCTCAGCAGCTCCTCCTCGCCGGTGCCGCCCGTGCCGCCGCTGCCGCCCGTCCCGCCCGTCGTGCTCATGTACCCATCGTGGCACCCGGCCCGGCGGTGCGCGGGCCGGCGGCGCGCGGCCCGGCGGCGCGGCCCGGGGGCGCCGCGCGGCCAGTCCCGTGATGAGCGTGTCGAGGGCCGCGTGCCCAGGGCCGGTCAACGGCCTCGGTCAACGCCCGGCCCCGCACTGCGGCTCGCCCGCCGCGGGCGTCCCGCCCCGGAGCGGGACGCCGTGGCACCCGGCGCCGCAGAGTGGACCGGCCCCGGCGCCGCGCCGGTCGTTCAACGCCCGTGGCGGGCATCACGCCCGTGGCGGGCGCCGGCGGTCGGCGGCCCCACCGCTCAGCGCCCGGTCAAGGCGAGCGGCAAGCGCTCCGCGTGGACGACGGTCAGCCCCGAGACCGCGCGCGTGAGCGTCACGTACAGGCGGCGCAGGCCCGTGCGTTCGTCCGGTTCGGCGGCTACCACGGCGGTCGGCTCGTCCAGGATCACGTGGTCGTACTCCAGGCCCTTGGCCAGGGCCGCCGGCACCAGCGTCAGGCGGGCCGCGCCCGAGGTCTCCTCGCCGGGGGAGAGGTGGCCCAGGCCCGCCGCGTCCAGGGCCGCCGCCAGCGCGGGCACCCGGTCCCCGGCCGCGATCAGGCCGACCGAGCCCTCGCCCGCAAGGGCCTCCCGGCAGGCCGCGACCACCGCCGCTTCCCGCTCCTCCGGCTCGACCGCCCGCACCCGCAGCGCGCCCGCCGAGGCCCGCACCGAGGTGGCCGGGGCCAGGCCGGGGGCGATGGCGGGCAGCAGCCGCGAGGCGTAGGCGATCACCTCGCCCGGCACGCGGAACCCCCGGGTCAGCTCCGCGACCTCCGCCTCCGGCTTGCCCAGGTGTCCCAGGGCCGTCGCCCAGTCGGCCGTCGCCCAGGGCGTGGTGCCCTGCGCAATGTCGCCCAGCACCGTCGCCGAGCCGGTCGAGCAGCGGCGCCCCACCGCCCGGTACTGCATCGGCGAGAGGTCCTGCGCCTCGTCCAGCACCACGTGCCCCAGCGACCCCGTGCGTTCCACCAAGTCCCGCGCCTCGTCGATGAGAACGGCGTCGGCGGGCGACCATCGGGCCGCCTTCACGCCGCGCGGCGGCCGTTCCAGCAGGATCGCCGCCTGCTCCTGCGGCGTGAGAACGCCCTCGGCGCAGGCCGCCAGGAACTCCGCGTCCGACAGCAGCCGCAGCACCAGCCGCGCCGGGTCCACCGGCGGCCAGATCTCCTTGACCGCCGCCTTCACGGCCGGGGTGCGGGCCACGGCGTTCTGCGTCCGGTCGTCGGGGGCCTCGCCCGCCGCCTCCATCCGCACCAGCACCGCGTGCGCGATCCGCTGCGGCAGCGCCTCCCGCGCCGACCCGTACCGCAGACCCCGGCCCAGCAACTCCCGCACGATCTCGCCCAGTTCGTGGACCGGAACGCGCCACCTGCGCGAGCCGCGCACCACCGTGACGCCCTCGGCGGCGGCCCCAGGGTCCTCGCCGGGCACGCGCACGCCCGCGCGCACCGCGCGCCGCAGCACCTCGGCCATCCGCGCGTCGCCCTTGACCAGCGCGGCGGCGGGGGAGTCCTCGCCCCGGATCTCCAGGCCCTCGGCCACCAGCTCATCCACCGTGGTCTGCCGCACCGCCAGCTCGCCCAGCGCCGGGAGCACCTGCTCGATGTAGCGCAGGAAGGAGCGGTTCGGCCCGATCACCAGCGTGCCGCCCCGGGCCAGCCGCTCCCGGTGGGCGTACAGCAGGTACGCCACCCGGTGCAGACCGACGGCCGTCTTGCCGGTGCCGGGCGCGCCCTGGACGCACACCGTGCCGCCGAGCGCGGCGCGCACGATCTCGTCCTGCTCGGGCTGGATGGTGGCGACGATGTCCCGCATCGGGCCGACGCGGGGGCGTTCGATCTCGCGGCGCAGCAGGGCCCCGGCGGCCTCGCCGGTCCCCTCCCCGTCCTCCTCCGAGCCGGGCCCGCTAAGGCGCTCGTCCTCGTACGCGGTCAGCTCGCCGCCCTCGTAGCCGAAGCGGCGGCGCAGCTCCACGCCCTGCGGGTCCTGCCGGGAGGCGCGGTAGAACGGCTGCGAGACGGGGGCGCGCCAGTCGATGACCATGGGGTCCCCGGCGGCGTCGTGGACGTGGCGGCGGCCGATGTAGAAGCGGCGGCCGTCGTCCTCGCGCTCCCCGTCCTCGGCCTTTCCGTCCTCGGGGGCCTCCAGGTCGAGGCGGCCGAAGAACAGCGGGGTTCCGGCCAGGTCCGCCAGGGCCTTGACGCGCAGCTCGATCTCGGAGCGCAGCACCTCGGCGTTCACCCAGTTCGCCGTGACGTCCGAGATGTCCAGGGCCTCGGCCTCGGCCCGCATGGCGCGCAGGGCGGCCCGGGAGGAGGCGAGGTGGGCGCGTTCGGCGTCCAGAGGCGAGTCGGCGGGGGAGGGCGGATGGGCGGCGGGCACGGCGAAGCCTCCGTCGGGACAGTCGGGGGTGGGGGCGCCGGCCGGTGCCGTCCGGCCGGCTCCGTCCTCCCGGCGAGGGCCGGGGGCGGAGGCAGACCGGTGACCCTAGACGCGCCGCCGTGGCGCGCGCAAACCGATTTCCCCGGCCCCGGCCGTTGCCCCTCGAAAGCCCCGGCGGCTCAGACCCCGTCGCGCTCCGCGTCCCCCGCGTCCGCCGTCAGCTCGCTCGCGTCCACGATCCGGTACGCGTAGCCCTGCTCGGCCAGGAAACGCTGCCGGTGCGCCGCGAAGTCCTGGTCCACCGTGTCGCGGGCGACCACCGAGTAGAACCGGGCCTCGTGCCCGTCCGCCTTCGGCCGCAGCACCCGGCCCAGGCGCTGGGCCTCCTCCTGCCGGGAGCCGAACGTTCCCGAGACCTGGATGGCGACCGTGGCCTCGGGGAGGTCCACGGAGAAGTTCGCCACCTTGGAGACGACCAGGACCCGCACCTCCCCGGCGCGGAAGGCGTCGAACAGGCGCTCGCGCTGGGCGTTGCTCGTCTCGCCCTTGATCACGGGGGCGCCCAGCAGCTCGCCCAGCTCGTCGAGCTGGTCGATGTACTGCCCGATGACCAGGGTCTGCTCGCCCGCGTGGCGGCGCACCAGGCGCTCGGTGATCCGCCGCTTGGCGTCCGTGGTGGCGCAGAACCGGTACCGCTCCTCGGGCTCGGCCATCGCGTACGCCATCCGCTCGGACTCGCTCAGGTCCACGCGGACCTCGACGCAGTCGGCGGGCGCGATGTACCCCTGGGACTCGATCTCCTTCCACGGCGCGTCGAACCGCTTGGGCCCGATCAGCGAGAAGACGTCCGACTCGCGGCCGTCCTCGCGCACCAGCGTGGCCGTGAGGCCCAGGCGGCGGCGGGCCTGGAGGTCGGCGGTGAACTTGAAGACCGGCGCGGGCAGCAGGTGCACCTCGTCGTAGATGATCAGGCCCCAGTCGCGGGAGTCGAACAGCTCCAGGTGCGGGTAGACGCCCTTCCTGCGGGTGGTCAGCACCTGGTAGGTCGCGATGGTGACCGGGCGGATCTCCTTGCGGGTGCCGCTGTACTCGCCGATCTCGTCCTCGGTCAGCGAGGTGCGGCGCACCAGCTCGGCCTTCCACTGGCGGGCCGAGACCGTGTTCGTCACCAGGATCAGCGTGGTGCTGCGGGCGCGGGCCATCGCGCCCGCGCCGACCAGCGTCTTGCCCGCGCCGCAGGGCAGCACGACCACGCCCGAGCCGCCGTGCCAGAAGCCCTCCACCGCGTGCTCCTGGTAGGGCCGCAGCGCCCAGCCGTCCTGCCGCAGGTCGATGGGGTGCGCCTCGCCGTCCACGTATCCGGCCAGGTCCTCGGCGGGCCAGCCCAGCTTCAGCAGGGCCTGCTTGATCTGCCCGCGCTCGGAGGGGTGCACCAGCACGGTGTCGGGGTCGAGCCGCGCCCCCACCAGCGGCTTGATCCGCTTGGAGCGCAGCACCTCCTCCAGCACGGCCCGGTCCGTGGTCTGGAGCACCAGGCCGTGGGCGGGGTGCTTGGAGAGGGTCAGCCGGCCGTAGCGGGCCATCGTCTCGGCCACGTCCACCAGCAGGGACTGCGGCACGGGGTAGCGCGAGTACGTCACCAGCGCGTCCACGACCTGCTCGGCGTCGTGCCCGGCCGCCCGCGCGTTCCACAGCCCCAGCGGCGTGACCCGGTAGGTGTGGATGTGCTCCGGCGCCCGCTCCAGCTCCGCGAACGGCGCGATGGCCCGCCGGCACGCCTCCGCCCGCTCGTGGTCGATCTCCAGCAGCAGCGTCTTGTCGCTCTGCACGATCAGCGGTCCGTCCACGCCGCCTCCCCCTTCACTCCCACACGCCGCCGCATGCGCCGCCGCATGTGCCGCCGCCCGGCCAAAGCTCCAGTGTGCACCACCGGGCCGACAGTGGGCCGTCAGCGCCGGGTGAGGAGCGTTTCCGCGATGAGGAGCTGGTCGGGGGGCAGGGGCGGGTCGCCGTCCTCGATGGACCAGAGGGTGTTTTGCAGGATGCGGGCCAGGGTCCAGTTGCGGGCGCGGGGGCGGTCCAGGGAGAGCAGGTCGGTCATCGTGTCGAAGCGGCGCAGGACGTCGGCGGGGTCGGCCAGGAAGCGGTTGTCGAGGGCGGGGAGCAGGTCGAAGCCGACGTCGCCCGTCAGGGGCTTGGGGTCGATGGCCAGCCACGGCTCCTCGCGCGCGGAGCCGGGCAGGGGCGCGAGGACGTTCTCGTAGTGCAGGTCCCAGTGCAGCAGGCTGCCGCCGGGCTCGGGCAGCACCTCGCGGGTGGCCCCGGCGCAGGCGTCGAGCACCCGCCGGTCGCCCTCGGAGAGCTGGGGAAGGGCCTGCGGGACCTGGGCCAGCATGGCGGCGGCGACGTCCCGCAGGTGGCGCTGGCCGGGCGGCGGCGGGGTGGCGGCCAGGCGGCCGAGCAGGCCCGTGAGCACGCCGAGCGCGGCGTGCACGTCGGGGATGTCGTTCAGGGAACGGTCGGGGTGCAGGGCTTCGAGCAGCAGCGAGCCGGTGGCCGGGTCGTGGTCCAGGAGGCGCACGGCCCCGCGACCGGCGTACGCCCGCAGCGCGGGGGCCTCGGACTCGTTCTCCTCGTCCACGGGCTGGAGCTTGAGGGCGGCGGGGCTGCCGTCGGCGCGCTCCACCGGCAGGACGAGCGCCACCATGCCGTGGCGGCCGGGGCCGGTGGGCCGCAACTCCCAGCGTTGAAGCATGCGTTCGGCCAGGGCGGGCAGGGCGGCGGTCCAGGCGCGGCCGGCCTCGCCGTTGAACTGCTCGTGGTAGGCGGCCAGTCCGGCCGGGACGGTGATCACGGTGGTCCAGCGTGCGGGGGCTCGGGGTGGTGCGCCACCGGTTTTCCCGCCGGAGGGACAGCGTCAGGGAGCGGCCGGGGCGCTGCCGGTGATCCGGTGCAGCGGGTAGGTGCGCACCTCGTCGGCCGTGTGGTCGAAGGCGGTGACCAGGCCGGCCTCCACCCGCACCGGGGTCAGGACGCGCAGGTCCGCGACCCCGTCCGAGCCGACGTAGCCGATGCGCACGGGCGTTCCCGCCGCGGCGGCCCGGCGCAGCGCGGCCAGGGTCTCGGCGGCCGGGGTGCGCGGCGGGGGGCCGCTGGGCTCGGGAACGCGGGCGGCGCGGGCGCGTTCGGCCCCGGCCGCCGCGTGGTCCCCGGCGCGGATGGCGCGCACGGCCGCGTCCAGCAGGCCCGGCTCGGCCGGCGGCGGGCCGTCGGGGGCGGGCGCGGGGGCGGAGCGGGGCGGGGTGCGTCCGGCCGCCGGGGGCAGGGTGACCACCGCGCCCTCGGCGGACTCGGCGGCGGGGGCCAGGCCCAGGCCGCGCAGCCGTTCGAGCAGGATCTCGGGCGGGACGTCGCTGATCGCCACGGTCGGGGCGAGCCGCCGCAGCCGCAGCCCGGCCGCCCTGCGGTCGGCGAAGAGCTGGCTGAGCAGCGCCTCGTCCTCGCAGCGCAGGTACCCGGCGGCGGCGCCGACCCGGAGCGTTCCGTGGCGCCGGGCCACGTCGTCCACCAGGTAGGACAGGGGCTGCGGCACGGGCGTGCGGGAGGCGGAGGCCAGGAAGGCGTGCAGCTCCTCGGGGGTGCGCCCGGCGTCCAGGGCGCGCCGCACGGAGGCGGGGGTGAACCGGTAGACGGTGGCGCCGCCGGTGGACTCCACGTCGGCGGCCAGGGCCATGGCCGCGCGCAGGTCGCGGGTCAGCGGGCCGGGGGCGACGGCGGTCAGGTCGGCCTGGAGCAGCACGTGGTCCACGGGCGCGGGCAGCAGCGGCCCCAGCGCGGCGGCGGCTGCGGCCGGGTCGCCGGGCCCCTTCCCGGCCAGCGCGGGCTCCAGCAGCGCGCGGGCGAACGAGGCCGGCGCGCCACGGCCGGTCACGCCCAGCAGCTCCGCCTCGTGCAGCGCGGCCCGGCACAGCGCGTCCCGCGCCTCGGGCGCGAGCCGCCGCGGCAGCTCCCAGGCCAGCCGCGCCCGCACGGCCTCGGGATCGGCGGCGGTAACGGCGTCGCCCCCTTCGGCGCCGGCCCATCCGGTGAACCCGGTCGCGGCGGGCTCGTCGCTCCAGGGCCCGGCCGGGGGCGCGGCCCCCGACACGATCCGCAGGACCTCCAGGCGCAGCTCCGCCGCCGGGCCCCGGTCCAGGCCGGGGCCGAGGGCGGCCAGCACGCGGGCCTTCGCGTCGCGGGTGCCGACCAGGCCGGGGACGCGGGTGGTGGCCAGCCACGCGGCGGCCAGGGCCGCCCAGCGCTCCTGCACCGGCCGTGCGAGCCAGTCGTCGGCGGCGGGGGTGGGCGCGTACCGCTCGTCCGCCTCGCCGTCGGCGGCCAACAGGCCCGCCGCGTAAGTGAGTTCGAGCCAGAACGCGGCCTCGGGCTCGGCCACGTCCAGCGTGTGGGCCAGCCGCTTGAGGTCGCGCACGGCCAGCCCGCCGGCCCGCAGCACGGGCGGTCGCTCCCGGCCCCAGTCGGCCAGCAGCTCCTCCACGACCGTGGCGGCGGTCAGCGCGGCCCCGGCCGCGGCGGCGTCCGCGGCGGCCGGGTCCACGGCCCGCCCGCACACCTCCGGCGGGTAGGGCCGCAGCTCGCGGTGCGCCCGGCCGCCGCGCAGGTGCAGCGCCGCCTCGCGCGGGAGAACGACCGTCCCCGGCGCGGTGCGCACCAGCAGGCCGCGGTCCAGCAGCCAGCGCAGGTGCGCCCCCGGAGCGGCGCCGATCTCGCCGTAGGGCGGGCCCCAGGTGAGCCGGTCCAGCGCGGCGCGGGCGCCCTCGGGCGCTTCCGCCAGCAGGGCGTTCATCCGAGCGGGGTCGGAGAACAGGCCCGCAAGCGCGGCCAGCGCGGAGACCGGGTCGCCGGTGGGCGGCAGCCCGGCGTGGGCCAGCAGCTCCTGGATGCGGCTGGGGGAGATCCCGGCGGCGGCGTCGGCCAGGGCGGGGCCCAGGCCGGTGGAGCCGGGGGCGACGGCCGGGCCCGGGGCAACGGCCGGGCCGGCGCCGTCGGGGCCGCGGCGGCGGGCGGCGGCCGGGGCCAGCAGCTCGCGGGCCGTGCGCACCAGCCGCAGCGCCTCGGGCCCGCCCCACAGCAGGGCGCGGGCGCGCAGGGTGTCCACGGCCGCCGGCAGGCGTTCCTCCCCGCCGGGCAGCAGGGCGGCCAGCGCGGGCAGCGGGCAGGGGCTCTCGGCCACGGCCAGGGCCTCGGCGGTCTGGAGTGCGAAGGTGTCCAGGCGGTCCAGGGCCCGCAGCACGGAGGCGCGGGTCCCGGCCCGGGTGGCGAGCTGGGAGAGGTCGCCGGGCAGGGGGGAGAGCAGGTCGGGCCGGGCGCGCAGCAGCCCGGCCAGCTCCGCGTCGGAGCGGGACCGCAGCTCGTCGGCGAGGGTGCGCGGACTGGAACCGGTCATCCTCCTCACGCTACCGGCACGGCGGGGGCCGGCGCACGGGACGGGACGTCACGGACGTTCGAAGGCGTGCTGAATTGCGCACAACGATCGGCCGCACAGCAGGGGCATCTATGCACCGTGGCATATGTGCGAAGGGATGGGTCTGTGCACGAGTGGACTCGGGGGGTGAGGGGGCGGCAGACTCTCGGTCTAGCCGACGGAAGGACCGGATAGACGATGCCGCCGAGGGAGAATCCGACCGCCCGACAGGCCCGCCTGGGTGCGGAGTTGCGGAAACTGCGGGAGCGGGCGGGCAGGACGGCCCGGGAGGCCGCCGGAATGCTCGGTACCGACCAGGGCAAGATCAGCCACATAGAGTCCGGGCGGATCGGCGTCAGCGAGGAGCGCATCCGCAAGCTGGCCACGTTCTACTCCTGCTCCGACCACTCCCTGCTCGACGCCCTCTGCGCCATCGCCCGGGAGCACCGCGGGCAGTACTGGTGGGACGAGTACCGTGGCATCCTTGCTCCCGGCCCTCTCAATGTGGCGGAACTTGAGCACCACGCCGTGGCCATGCAGATCATGCAGACGGTCTCCGTGCCGGGGCTGCTCCAGACCGAGGAATACGCCCGCGCGCTGTTCCGCGGCGTCGTTCCCGAGCTGCCGGCCGAGGAGATCGAGACCCGCACCGAGTTCCGGATGCGGCGGAAGGTTGTCCTGGAGGGGGACAATCCGCCGCCCTTCGACGTCTTCGTCCACGAGGCGGCGCTGCGGATGCGCTTCGGCGGGCGCGCCACGGTCCGCCGCCAGCTCGAGTTCCTGATGAACGCCTCGGAGGGGCCCGGGGTCAGCGTCCGGGTGATTCCGTTCACCAACGAGGACTACTTCGAGGCCACCCAGCCGGTCCTGTACGCCACCGGCGTCGTTCCCCAGCTGGACACCGTGCAGATCGACGGCATCTGGGGCGGCGGGTTCCTGGACGCCGAGGCCGAACTGTCCGCCTACCGGGTCTACTTCAGTCGTGCCGCCAAGGTGTCCCTGAACCCGGAGGAGTCCCGCCAGATCATCCACCACATCGCCCGGGAGCTGTGACAAGAGGGGTGACGATGAGCACCGCGCTCACCGTACGAACGATCCAGACGATCGAGACGACCCCGCCGGCCGCGCCGCTGGTGCCGCCGGGGTGGCAGCGGTCCTCCTTCTCCGGGGGCACCGACAACTGCGTGGAACTGGCCCACGGCCGCTCCGGCGGCCTGCTGCTGCGGGAGAGCGACGCGCCGCTGTCGGTGGTCGCCACCAGCCGCCGGCGGCTGGCCGCGCTGCTCGGCGGCGTGAAGTCCGGCCGCTTCGACCGCCTGGCCGGACAGGGCCTGGCCCCGCCGGCCGGTGAACGGCGGGAGGAGCGGGACGGTGGCCGGGATGAACGCCCTCACCCCTCCGCCGGGGGCCGGTGGCGCCGGGCCCGGTAGAGCAGGAAGGCCGCGCTCGCCAGCGCGGCACCGCGCACCAGCCACGGCAGGTGATCGGCGAACAGGTCCTCCGCCTGCCCGTCCGCCAGCGGCTCGCCCCAGTACCCGCCCGCGCGCGCCATCAGCCACAGCAGCCAGCCGCCCACGACCACGCCCGGCATGCCGAACGACGCCCACTTCGCCTCGCGCCGGCTCAGCCGCGGCGACCACCAGGCGATCACCCAGCCCAGCGCGAGGATCACGATCTGGCCGACCACCACGCCGGCCAGCAGCACCAGGACGCCCAGCAGCTCCACCGGGCCGCCGATCCGGCGCCCGGTCAGCGCGGCCTTGGCCACCCGCCGCCCGCGCGAGGGCTTGCGCGCCCCGGCGCCCGCGCCCCGGCCGCGCGCAGCCCGGCCGCGCGCACCCCGGCCGGGCGCGGCCCCGGCTCCGTCGGCGGCCTCGTCCACGTCCGTGGCGGGCCCGGCCGGGGCCGCCTCCTCGCCGGCCGCCTCCGCGGCCTCGGCCTCCTCCAGCTCCCGCTCCGTGGGCGGGCGCAGCAGCTCCGGGATCTCGATCCCGCCCACGAAGCGGCCGATCGGCCCGTCCGGCCACGCGTCCTCGTCCGGGACCGGGCGCCGCCCCCCGGCGCCGGGGCCCGCGCCACCGGGGCCGAAGCCCGCGCCACCGGCGTTCCCCGGGGCGCTCGCGCCGGCGTTCCCGCCAACGTCCGCCCCGGCCGTGGGACCCGCGGGACCGGCCGCCGGCCCCGCCGCGTCCGCCGGGGTCCGCGGCGGCGGCACCGGCACCGAGGGCCCGTCCGCCCCGCCCTTGCCGAAGGCCACGATCCTGCGTCCCGCGCCGCCGCTGTCGTTCACCTGCCGCGCGCCGGGCCGTGCGCCCCGCCCCGCGCGCCGGGGCGCCGGGGGAGCGGGTCGCGCCGGGGCGGGCGCCGGGGCCGCCGGCCCGTCCGCCGCAGCGGCCACCACGTCCTCCGGCCTGCCCATCCGCCCCAGGATCCGCTTCACCGCCGCCGGGCTCTCCGCCCCGCCGGCCGCCGCGCGCTCCCGCCCGATCTGGTCGCGCAGGCGGTTCACCAGGCCCGCCCGCTCCGCCGCCGACAGGCTCGTCCCGTGCGCCAGATCCCCGACCCGGCTCAGGTAGTCATAAACGAGCTGCTCGCCTTCGATTCCCACGCCACTGCCCCTGCGTCCGCGCCCGGCGGAGAACTCCGAGAACCCCGCCACCCGATGCTACTGAAATCCCCCGGACGGGCGCCCCGCCACCGTTCGTACCGGCGGCGGAACCTGAGGGAACGCCGTTGTTCATCGAGGGTTCACCGAACGCCGCACAACGCGCTACCCGCGCCTTCTTTGATGGTGAACGTCCCTGCCGGAGACACGAGATCCAGCCGAGACCAGCCCCCCACGCCCCCGGGAGCCGGACCATGGCGACTGCCTGACGACATGCAACTTCACTGCCGGCATCGACAGCGAGGGAGAGTGCCATGGGCGCCTGGGTGAGCGCGACGCAGCCGACGAGCGCGGCGAGCCCGGCGGTGCGGACGCCGGCGGGACCGCCCGTGTTCTCCGCCGAGGCGGACCGGGAGGCCGCGGAGGCGGCCGACGCGGACGCCCCGCCCCGGCAGGCCGGCCAGTCCCCCCGCATCCCCCTCGGCTCGAACCCCGTCGTGCTCCTGGCCGACGCGGACGAACGCATCCGGCAGGGGCTGACGGCCCAGCTCGCCAAGTACCAGGTGTCTGTGGTCCACTGCGCCGACGGCGCCGCCGCCCTGCTGGAGGCGGGCCTGCGCAAGCCCGACGTGCTGCTGGTCTCCGCCGACCTGCCCGTGATCGACGGCGCCACCGTGCTGCGCCTGGTCCGCCGCCGGCTGTCCATCCCCGTCGTGCTGGGCGTGGGCCCGGAGGACACCGCCCAGGTCGGCCCGGCCCTCGCGGCCGGGGCCAGCGCGTGCGTCGCCCGCCCCTACCGCCCCCGCGAGGTGGCCCAGCTCCTCAGCCTCGCCGACCGGGGTGGCCGCGGCTGGGACCAGCCGCTGGTCTGCGGCCCGCTGACGCTGGACCCCTCCACCTACGAGGTGCGGATGCACGGGGTGCCCACGGCCCGGCTGCCGCTGCGCGAGTTCCAGCTCCTGCACCTGCTGATGCTGAACGCGGAAAAGGTGATCACCCGCGACCGCATCCGCGCCGAGCTGTGGGGCGAGGGGGCGCGCCGGTCGAACACCATCACCGTTCACATTCGGCGCCTGCGCGAGCGGCTGGGTGACGACCCGCACCACCCCGAGATCATCCAGACGGTCAGAGGCGTCGGCTACCGCCTCGTACCGCCCGGTAGCTGATCAGGCCCGATCAGAGCCCGCATCGGTGCCCGGCGGAGTCCGCCGGGCACCCTGCGTTCCGGGTCACGGTGCGAGAGCCGTTCCTTAACGATTCCGGCACTGTTTGTGAAACTGCCGGTTCCGCCGAACCTATCTTTCTGTTCACTTTCTGGCCCTCGCCGCTTCGCCGCCCACTCCTACGTTCTCCCCGAGACGTTCAAGTCATCTACACCCCCGGCCGGGGCCCGGCTGGGCTTTGAACAAGGAGCAACGGCCATGCGCAACTGGCGCGCCAAGTCCGCCGCGATAGCCGCGGTGTCCGCCCTGGCCCTGATCACGGCCTGCAGCAGCGACAACGAGGACGGCGGGAACGGCGGCAACGGCGGGACCGACGGCCCGAGCCTGTCCGGCACCCTGAACGGCGCCGGTTCCTCTGCGCAGGAGGCCGCCCAGCAGGCCTTCCGTGAGGGTTTCCGCGAGCAGAACCCCGACGTGACGATCAACTACGACGCCACCGGCTCCGGCGGCGGCCGTGAGCAGTTCGCCGCCGGCGCCGTGGACTACGCCGGCACCGACGCCTACCTGGACGACGAGGAAGGCGAACTGAGCAGGTCGGTGGAGAACTGCGGCGAGCTGGTGGAGCTCCCGCTCTACGTCTCCCCGATCGCCGTGGCCTTCAACCTGGAGGGCATCGACTCGCTCAACCTGAGCCCCTCCACGATCGCGCGGATCTTCAACCAGCAGATCACCAACTGGAACGACGAGGCCATCGCCGCCGACAACCCGGACGTCGAGCTGCCCGACCTCGCGATCACCCCGGTGAATCGCTCCGACGAGTCCGGCACCACCGAGAACTTCGTCGAGTACCTGGCGGCCACCGCCCCCGAGGACTGGCCGCACGAGGTCAGCGGCGACTGGCCGGTCTCCGGCGGCGAGGCCGCCGCCCAGACCTCCGGCGTGGTGGACGCCATCGGCGCCGGCGAGGGCACCATCGGCTACCTGGACGCCAGCCGCGCCGCTGACTTCGGCACCGTGGCCGTCGGTGTCGGCGAGGAGTTCGTCGAGTACTCCCCGGAGGCCGCCGCCGCCGTCCTCGAGGTCTCGGAGCGCGTCGAGGGCCGCGGCGAGTTCGACTTCGCCTACGACCTGGCCCGGGACACCACCGAGGCGGGCACGTACCCGATCGTCCTGGTCTCCTACAACCTGGCCTGCACCACCTACGACGACGCCGAGACCGCCGAGCGGGTCCGCGCCTACTTCGACTACATGCTCAGCGAGGAGGGCCAGGCGGCAGCCGCCGAGAGCGCCGGCTCCGCCCCGCTCTCCGACACCCTGCGCGAGCTGTTCCAGCCCGCCGTCGACGCCATCGGCGCCGCCGGCTGACGCTCGGCCCCCGTGCTCGGCCCGGTCCGGGCGGCCTCTGACGGCCGCCCGGACCGAGGGCGTGCCGGGCCGGATTCACCGGAACTCCCCGTTCCGCCCCACCCACACCCCACATCCGCACACGAACAGAGGGAGAGGTAACAAGTGCCTCCCACCACCGAGAACACGCGCACCCGGGGAGCGCCGCAGCGGCTGGGGGACCGCGTCTTCTCGGGCTCCGCCACCGGCGCGGGCGTGCTGATCCTGATCATCCTCGCCGGCGTGGCCGCGTTCCTCGTCGCGGAGGCGTGGCCGGCGCTCTGGGCCTCCCCCGAGGAGCTGCGCCTGCCGGACCAGGACGGCCTGGTCGTCTACATCTGGCCGGTGCTCTTCGGCACGCTGCTGTCCGCCTTCTTCGCTCTGGTGATCGCGGCGCCACTGGCCGTGGCGATCGCGCTGTTCATCACGCACTACGCGCCGCGCCGGCTCGCCACGGCCCTGGGCTACGTCATCGACCTGCTGGCGGCAGTTCCCAGCATCATCTTCGGCCTGTGGGGCGCCGCGGAGCTGGCGCCCGCGACCATCGGCCCCACCGAATGGCTGGCGGACAACCTCGGCTTCATCCCGATATTCGACGGCCCGGCCTCGGCCACCGGCCGCACCATGCTGGTGGCCTGCATCGTGCTCGCCGTGATGATCCTCCCCATCGCAACGGCTGTCATCCGCGAGGCGTTCCTCCAGACGCCCCGGCTGCACGAGGAGGCGTCCCTGGCGCTGGGTGCCACCCGCTGGGAGATGATCCGGATGGCCGTCCTGCCCTTCGGCCGCTCCTCCATCGTCGGCGGCTGCATGCTCGGCCTGGGCCGGGCGCTGGGCGAGACCATGGCGGTCGCGATCGTGCTCTCGGCGACGGCGGGCGTGGTGTCGTTCGACCTGATCAGCCGCGAGAACCCCTCCACCATCGCCGCCAACATCGCGCTGACCTTCCCCGAGTCCTCGGGGATGCGGATCAACGCGCTGATCGCCTCCGGCCTCGTCCTCTTCGCCGTCACGCTGGTCATCAACATGGCCGCCCGCGCGGTGATCAACCGCCGTCGCGACTTCTCGGGAGCCAACTGATGTCCACGCCCACCCCCACCCAGCTCAGCAAGTCCGGGGACGGCGACCCGGGGGAGACGATCGCCGAGGTCCCGCTGACGCATGCCTCCCTGCCGCGCCGCGCGGCCCCGTTCACCCTGCTGGCCTTCGTCGTCATCGGCGTCGGGCTCCAGCAGTTCGCCGGCCTCGGGCCGGTGGCCGCCGGGGTGCTGGCCGCGCTCGGCTACGCCGTGGCGATCACCGCCTGGTCGCGGGCGGTCGAGGGCGCGCGCAAGTCGTTCGACCGGTTCGTCACGGCCGTGGTCACCGGCGCCTTCCTGCTGGCGATGCTGCCGCTGGTCTCGGTGCTGTGGACCGTGGTCGACCTGGGCCGTCACCGGCTGGACGCCGACTTCTTCAACAACTCGACGATCGGCGTCGACATCACCGAGGCCGGCGCCCACCACGCCATCTTCGGCACCCTGATCGTCACGGGCATCGCCGCCCTGATGTCGGTGCCGATCGGCATCATGACGGCCATCTACCTGATCGAGTACGGCCGGGGCAGGCTGGCGCGGTCCATCACCTTCTTCGTGGACGTCATGACCGGCATCCCGTCCATCGTGGCGGGCCTGTTCGTCGTCGCGCTCTTCGAGACCCTGTACGGCCCCGGCACCCGGATGGGCTTCATGGGGTCGATCGCGCTGAGCGTGCTGATGATCCCGATCGTGGTGCGGGCCACCGAGGAGATGCTCAAGATCGTTCCCAACGAGCTGCGCGAGGCCTCCTACGCGCTGGCCGTGCCGAAGTGGCGCACCATCCTGAAGGTCGTGCTGCCCACCGCGCTGGCGGGCATAGCCTCCGGCGTCACGCTGGCCATCGCCCGCGTCATCGGCGAGACCGCGCCGCTGCTGCTGGCCGTGGGCATGACGGACGGGGACAACTTCGACGCCTTCAACGACCGGATGGCGACCCTGCCGGTGTTCACGTACTCGCTCTACCGTTCGCCGGGCCTGGACGGGCAGGACGCCATCGATCTGGCGTGGTCGGCCGCGCTGATGCTCATCATCATCGTGATGGTGCTCAACCTCGTCGCCCGCCTCGTCGCCCGCCTCTTCGCCCCCAAGACCCGCGCCTGAGCGCACGACAGCACCGACCGGGTCTCCGCACACCAGGTCCCCCAAGGTAAGGAAGCAGCACAGTGGCCAAGCGCATCGAGGTCAAGGGCCTCGATATCTTCTACGACAAGTTCCTCGCCGTGCAGGGCGTCTCGATGACGATCCAGCCGAAGTCGGTCACGGCCCTCATCGGCCCCTCCGGCTGCGGCAAGTCGACGTTCCTGCGCACCCTCAACCGCATGCACGAGCTGGTCCCGGGCGCCCGCGTCGAGGGCAAGGTCCTGATGGACCAGCAGGACCTCTACGGCGCCAACGTCGACCCGGTCGGCGTCCGCCGCCACATCGGCATGGTCTTCCAGCGGCCCAACCCCTTCCCGACGATGTCGATCTACGACAACGTCGCGGCGGGCGTGAAGCTGAACAACAAGCGCATGAAGCGGGCCGACCTCGACGCCCTGGTGGAGCGTTCCCTGCGCTCGGCCAACCTCTGGGACGAGGTCAAGGACCGCCTCAAGCGCCCGGGTTCTGGCCTCTCCGGCGGCCAGCAGCAGCGCCTGTGCATCGCCCGCGCGATCGCGGTCGCGCCGGACGTTCTGCTGATGGACGAGCCCTGCTCCGCCCTGGACCCCATCTCCACCCAGGCCATCGAGGACCTGATCCTGGAGCTGAAGGCCCAGTACACGATCGTCATCGTGACCCACAACATGCAGCAGGCGCAGCGGGTCAGCGATGTCACCGGCTTCTTCAACCTCAAGGCCATCGGCGAGCCGGGCGGTCTGGTGGAGATCGATGACACCACGAAGATCTTCACCAACCCGGCCAACCAGGCCACCGAGGACTACGTGTCCGGCCGCTTCGGCTGAGACGCGCAGCACCGGGACCAGCACCATGCGCATCAGGCTGACCCACGCCGCCGCGCCCCGCGCGGCGGCGGTCCTCCCCCTCCCCCGTCCCCTCCGTCCCCTGGCCCCGCTCGCCGCGGCGCTCGCGCTGCTCGCCGCCGCGACGGGCTGCGGCCTGGCCGGGAACGACGGGGGCTCCGTCTCGCGGGGGTCGCTCGACGGCCGGCTGACGGGGGCCGGGGCGACGTTCCCCGAGCCGCTGTTCGCCGAGTGGATGACGTACTACGGCGAGCACGTCGAGACCGGCGCCGGCATCGACTACCAGGCCGTCGGCTCCGGCGGCGGCATCGAGCAATTTCTCGCCGGGACGGTGGACTTCGGGTCCTCCGAGCGGTACCTGGAGGAGAGCGAGCTGGAGGTGGCCGCGGACGTGCGCGGCTGCCCGGCCGTGCAGTTCCCCGTCATCTTCGGCGCCGTCGTCATCGCGATGAACGACGAGGCCCTCGACGGCCTCATCCTGACCCCCGAGGTCATCGCGGGCATCTACGACCGGAGCATCACCCGGTACGACGACCCCGCCATCGCCGAACTCAACCCCGATCTGGCCCTGCCGGGCGAGGAGATCGTCCCCGTCCACCGCTCCGACGGCTCGGGCACCACCTTCGTCTTCACCCACTACCTGACCACCGAGGTCCCCTCCTGGGCCGAGAACTACTCCGCCGGCACGGACATCGCCTGGCACGAGGACACCCGCGGCGGCGACGGCAACGAGGGCGTCACCCGCACCGTCCGCGACAACCCAGGCGGCCTCGGCTACGTCAACCAGTCCTACGCGCTGAGCAACAACCTGGCCACCGCCCGGGTGGTCAACGCCGACGACACCCCCGTCGCGCCCACCCTGGCCGCGACCACCGCGGCCTCCGAGGAGGCCGAGATCCCCGACGACTTCCAGTTCGCGATCGACGGCATCGGCGGCGACGGCTACCCCATCACCGGGGCCAACTGGATCTTCGCCTACGAGTGCGGCTACGACGAGGACACGGCCGCGCTCCTGCGCGACTTCTGGACCTGGACCCTCAGCGACGCCACCGCCGACCAGTCCGCCGCGGCCCTCGGCTACGCGCCCATGGGCCGCGCCCTCAAGACCCGCGTCATCGAGGAGATCACCCGCATCAACGCGAGCGGCTAGCCACCGCGGGCCCCGGCCCGGCCGGCGCAGCTCTACGCCGGCCGGGTCGCCGCCCGTGCCGCCTCCGGATGGCCCGCCGTGATCAGGAGGGCCGGGAGCGCGTCCGCCAGGAGGCGCAGCAGGTCCTCGCGGGGGAAGGGGCGGTCCTGGGCCCAGGTCAGGGCCACGTCCTCCACGAAGCTGAACCAGCCGCGGACCACCAGCGTCAGCTCCGGCGTCACCTCCACCGGCCCCAGCCCCGTGATCGTCCGCTCCGTGAAGACGTCGCGCGTGCGGTCGTAGATCTCCACGAGGTAGTCCGCCCCGCCCGAGGCTCCCCGGAAGAGCGCCAGATACAGGTCGCGGCGGCGTTCGAGGAAGGCCACGAAGGTGTCCAGGACTTCGACCAGCTGCTCGCCCGGCGGCGCGTCCGCCCGCGGCTCGGTCGCCCGCACCAGCCGCCGCGCGGCGGCCCGCACCACGGCCGCGTAGTAGTCGCTCTTGGTCGGGAAGTAGTGGAAGAGCAGCCCCCGCGAGATGCCGGCCTCGGCCGCCACCTCGTCCAGCACGAGTTCGTGGATCGGCCGCTTCGTGAGCATGCGCAGGCCGATGCCGATGAGCTGGCGGCGCCGGTCGGCGCCGCTGAGCCGGGCGGGGGCCGCCGTCCGGTCGTCGGGGCGCTCGTCCCCGGAGAGCTGGGTCACCGGGCCATTGTAGGAGAGCTTATTGAGCAACGCTCAACGATCGGCTAGCCTGCGGCAGCAGCAAAGCGTTGAGCAACGCTCAAGGGAAGGGACGTTCCCATGGACTTCGCACCGTCCGCGAAGGCACAGGAGTACCTCGAACGGGTGACCGACTTCATGGCGAAGGAGATCACCCCCGTCGAGGAGGGCTACCTCCGCGAACTGCACGGCCTGCCGCCCGCCGAGCGCTGGCAGGTGCTGCCCGTCATCGACGAGCTGAAGGCCAAGGCCCGCGCCGCCGGCCTGTGGAACCTCTTCCTCCCCGACGAGGAGCACGGCGCCGGCCTGACGAACGTCGACTACGCCCCCCTCGCCGAGGCCATGGGCCGCTCCTTCATCGCCCCCGAGATCTTCAACTGCAACGCCCCCGACACCGGCAACATGGAGGTGCTCCACAAGTACGGCTCCGAGGAGCAGAAGCAGCGCTGGCTGCGGCCCCTGCTGGAGGGCGAGATCCGCTCCGCGTTCTGCATGACCGAGCCCGAGGTCGCCTCCTCCGACGCCACCAACATGGCGGCCACCGCCGTCGTCGAGGGCGAGGAGGTGATCGTCAACGGCCGCAAGTGGTTCTCCACCGGCGTCGGCCACCCCCGCTGCGCCGTGACCCTCTTCCTCGGCCTGACCGACCCCGAGGCCGACCGCCACCGCCAGCACTCCATCGTCGCCATCCCCATGGACGCCCCCGGCGTCACCGTCGAGCGGATGCTCCCCGTCATGGGCCGCCACGACGAGCCCTACGGCCACGGCGAGGTGCGCTTCGACAACGTCCGCCTGCCGCTGTCCGCGATCGTCGGCGGCCCCGGGCGCGGCTTCGAGATCGGCCAGGGCCGGCTGGGCCCCGGCCGCGTCCACCACTGCATGCGCCTGATCGGCCTGGCCGAGTCCGCGCTGGAGCTGGCCTGCCGCCGCGGCGTGGAGCGCGTGGCGTTCCGCAAGCCCCTGGTCAACCTCGGCGGCAACCGCGAGCGGATCGCCGAGGCCCGCATCGCCATCGACTCCGCCCGCCTCCTCGTCCTGCACGCCGCCTGGCTGCTGGACACCCAGGGCATCCTCGGCGCGCTCTCCCAGGTCTCCCAGATCAAGGTGCTCGTCCCCACCATGGCCCAGAACGTCGTGGACATGGCCATGCAGATGCACGGCGGCGCCGGCCTCTCCGACGACTACCCCCTGGCCGCCGCCTGGACCTCCGCCCGCGCGCTGCGCCTGGCCGACGGCCCCGACGAGGTCCACCGCGGCGTGGTGGCCCGCCTGGAGCTGGCGAAGTACGGGATGTCACGATGAACGCCCCCGCGAACGCCCCCGCGCACCCGCGCGTGCTGATCACCGGCGCCGCCTCGGGCCTGGGCCGCGCGATGGCCGCCCGGTTCGCCGCCGCCGGCGCCCGGGTCGTTCTCGCCGACATCGCCGCCGAGGCCGGACTGGCCGCCGCGGCCGAGCTGAGCGGCCTCCCGGCCGGAAGCGCCACCGAGGGCAAGGCCGCCCCCACCCCCTGGGGCGGCTCGGCCGTCTTCCTCCCTCTGGACGTGCGCTCCGAGGCCGCCTGGCAGGAGGCCCGCGCCTGGGTGGAGGCCGAGTGGGACGGCCTGGACATCCTGATCAACAACGCCGGGGTCTCGGCCGCCGGACGCATCGAGGCGATCCCCGAGTCCGACTGGGAGTGGATCACCGGGATCAACCTGCTCGCCGTCGTCCGCGGCTGCCGCACGTTCGTCCCGCTCCTCAAGCGCCAGGGCAGCGGCCACATCGTCAACATCGCCTCGATGGCCGGGCTGATCAACCCGCCCTTCATGGCCAACTACAACGTCACCAAGGCCGGCGTCGTCGCCCTCTCCGAGACGCTGCGCTTCGAGCTGGAGCCCTGGGGCATCGGCACCACCGTCGTCTGCCCCGGCTTCGTTCCCACCAACCTCGCCTCCAGCTTCCGCAGCCCCGACCCCGCCCTCGCCGAGGTCTCCGCCAAGCTGATCGCCAACGGCAAGACCACCCCCGAGCACCTGGCCGAGCGCGTCCACGAGGCCGTGCGCCGCGGGACGTTCCTCCTCCTGCTCCACCGCGAGGAGAAGGTCGCCTGGTGGGCCAAGCGCTACGCCCGCGCCCTCTTCAAGCGCCAGGTCTCCAAGGCCGCCCACCGCATGCGCACCGGGCTCGAACGCCACTCGGGACGCCACTCCTGACGCCCCGTCGGGGCGCGCTGCCGCGTTCCCTATCGTGGGGCTCATGAGCGAACCCTTCACGACCATACGGCTGGACCAGGCTCCCGAGGTCACCGCGCCGGACGGCTCGGCGGTGCGACCGCTGTGCGTGCTCCCCGGGGCGGCGAGCTTCGCCCAGTTCGAGCTGACGCCGGGGCAGACCGCGAAGGCGGTCTCGCACGCCACCGTCGAGGAGATCTGGTTCGTGGTCTCGGGGGCGGGCGAGATGTGGCGCAGCCAGGACGGCCGCGAAGAGGTCACCGCGCTGGAGCCGGGAGTCTGCCTGACCATCCCGCTGGGCACCACCTTCCAGTTCCGGGCGGGAGTTCAGGGCCTGCGGGTGGTCGCGGCGACCGTGCCGCCGTGGCCCGTTGACAGCCCGGACGAGGCCAGGTCCGAGACCGGCCGCTGGTGACCCGCAGCGCCCTCCCCCTGGCCGGCCCGGGGGAGGGCGGGGTACGCTCCGGCGTGATGACGCTTCCTACTCTTGTCGGATTGGGGGTCCCGTCCGCGCCAGGTGAGTGCTGATGGCCCCTCACGACGCGACGGTAGAACCCCGCCTTTCCCTCTGGCTGCGCGTGCGCCGGTACGCCGTGCCGCCCTCCATGATCAAGGCCGCCACCGCCCGCCGCCGCGCCGGGGACTGGGCCGGAGCCTGCGCTGCCGCGGGCGTCGACACCGACCTCCGGCCGCGCCTCGTCGCCCGCGCCCACGGCCGGGACCTCGCGGACCAACTCCGCGCGGACCTGCGGCACTTGGCCCCCGACCTGCTGCGCTGGCACCTGCCCCGCATCGCCCCCGACGGGTTGCTGCGCCCCGGCCTGACCGCCACGCTGGCCCGCTACGACGGCGAGGGGCCGGGCGGTGAACGCCCGCTGTTGCTGATCGTCCGGACCCCGCCCGCCTGGGCCGGCGCGGGCCAGCGGATCAGCCTCGCCCTGTGGGACCCCCGCCGCCCGGCGGAGTGCGCCGGGCTTCACCCGCACCCCCGCCCGCGGCGGCGCTTCCGCCTCGACCTTCACCGCCACCTCTGGGACGCCCGCCGGGCCGGGGAGCTGCGCGCCCGCTCGGGCGCCGACCGGCCGCCCGGCGGCGGGCACGGGGGCCTGGCCCTGGACCGGTGGGCCGCCGAGGCCGCGATCCTGCTGCGCGCCGAGGGGCGTTCCGCCGGGCCCGTGGCCGTGCGCGCCGGCCGGCACCGGCTGCTCCTCCACCCGGACGGCGAGGGCGGCGCCCGGGTCACCCCCGCGCCGCGGGACCTCCGCGCGCTGCCCGTCCTGCCCGACGCCGCGACCTGGACGCTGCCCGACCTGGAGCTGCTGCGCGCCGGGGCGATCGGGCCCGGCCTGCTGCACCCGCTGGTCGCCGAGGCGCTGCTCCCGGACGGCGCGCCGCCCGGGGCGTTCCCCGCACACGGCCCGGCGGCGGGGGAGGCCCGCCTGGTGAACTGCCGCGGGGCCGAGCACCGGATCGGCCTGTCCGGCGGCGTGCTGACCGCGCTCGACCACGACCCGGAGGAGATCCGGCGCGAGGAGCTGCTGGCCGCGCTCGGCGGCCCGCCGCTGCCCTGCCTGTGGGCCGTGGACGAGGCCCACCGCAGGCCCGAGAGCCTGGACGGCGTCCGCGAACGCCTGGGCCACGGCGACGTGGCGGGCGCCCTGGCCCTTGTCGAGGACCTGCTCGGCCCCGCCGCGGCGCTCCGCGAGGGCCCGCTGCGCGAGGCCCTGGAAACGGCGGCCCACCGCCGCGTCGCCTACGGCGTCTACCGCACGGGCCTCACGGGCCCGGTCCGCCCCGGTCCGCCCCCCTTCCACGCGCGCCCGCGCACCGACTACCGCACGCACCCCCGGCACGCCTCCAGGCGCTGACGCGCGTGCCGGGAGCGCCCGGCACACCGGCGTCCGCCGACCCGCGCGCCCGCGCGCGAGCCCGCCGCCCTGGGGCGGGGCTCAGGCCCCCGCCCCCCAATTCCGCCGCGCCCGGCGGCCGTTCGCCGGACCCTCGCTCCGCATTCCGCCCACGGCGCGGCCGACGCCCGCGCCCGAGACCACACCAAGGTGATCGCCTCATGACCGCACCCACCCGCCCCACCCGCTCCGCCCGTCCCGCCGTTTCGGACAACGCCCCTCAACTCGCCGTCGCCGACGAGCTGTTGACCCTGCTGCGGGAGAGCCGGACCGAGCCGCGCAGCGACCCGCGGCTGGA
Source organism: Streptomyces boetiae (assembly GCF_031845405.1). Classification (NCBI taxonomy): domain Bacteria; kingdom Bacillati; phylum Actinomycetota; class Actinomycetes; order Kitasatosporales; family Streptomycetaceae; genus Streptomyces; species Streptomyces boetiae. Next base: position 95,603 of record NZ_JAVREN010000001.1, on the reverse strand, counting down.
GGCGCTGACGCTGGCCGTGGCCGCCGACCTGCCCGTCCTGCTGTGGGGCGAGCCGGGCATCGGCAAGACCGCCGCCCTGCACCACCTCGCCGCCACCCTCGGCCTGCCGCTGACCACCGTGATCGCCAGCGTGCACGAGCCCTCCGACTTCTCGGGACTGCCCATCGTCGGGGACGACCCCGCCGAACAGGGCGTGCCGATGGCCCCGCCCGACTGGGCCGTGCGCCTGGTGCGGGCCGGCCGTGGCACCGCCGCCCTTTTCGGCAGTCCCCACCCCACCCCGCTCTGGCTGACCTCGCGGCAGGCTGTTCCTGGAGGAGGACTATGATGTGGAGCCGTTCCGGCGTTCATCCGACCAGCTGCGGGATCAGGCGCTGTCGACGGAGGACTCCCGGGATTTGATCGCCGAGATCTTGAGATCCTTCGAGTGAACTGAGAGCACCGCGATGCGACACGGCCTCCCTGAGGACCGCTGGGTGAAGTCCTCCTACAGCAGCTCGGTCGGCAACGACTGCGTCGAGTTCCAGCCCAGGGAGCCCGGCCGCATCGCGGTCCGCGACAGCAAGCGCCCGGAGCTGGGCGCGTACGTCTTCCCGGGAACGTCCTGGGCAGCCTTCGTGGAAGGCGTGCGCGCCGGCCGCCTCTGAGGGAATCCCGGCGCCCTCGCAGGTCAGAGGGCCGGGAATGGCCTCAACTGGTCTACCTTCGCGCGTAGTTCCCGGCGGACCTTCGGTGTACCCCGAGAGAAACGGACCCGGCCATGTCCCTGGAACTCCGCGAGATTCTCGACCGCAGCAACGAAGACCTCCCCTTCCGTACGGCCGTCCTCGACGGCGATCTCAGCGTGCTCGACGGGTACGACCTGACTCCCGAGGAGCTGCGCGCCGTGCGGGAGGGTGACGAGGACGCGATCTACGTGCTTCTTGGCGACACCCGGTACTTCCACATCCGTGAGCAGGGCACCTACGGCGACGACGGCTCCCACTGAGCCCGCGCCGCGACCGGCGAAGGGATACGCACGTGCCCCAGGGCACCAGCCGGGCGCGGATCTCCGTGGTCGGCATCGGCACCGTCAGCCTCATGCAGATGACCCGGGAGGCCGATGCCGTTCTCGGAGACGCGCACACGCTCCTGGTCCTCCACGGCCAGAGCCTCGTCCTCGACTCGCTCCGGAAGCGCTACGGCACGGAAGTCATCGACCTCTCGGCCGCGTACGCGGAGGACAAGCCCCGTAGCGAGACTTACACGGAGGTGGCCGCCGCGGTCGTCGCAGCCGCGGTTCGGGACGGGGGCAGGCACGCCGCGTTCGTCACCTCCGGGCATCCCCTGGTCCTGGTGACCCCGACCCAGTTGATCCTCAAGGAGGCGGTCAGCCGGGGCATCCCGGTGAACCGAGTCCCGGGTGTCTCGTCCCTGGACACCGTCTGGGCCGATATCGGCTTCGACCCCGGGCCGGACGGCGCGCTGATGTTCGAGGCGACGAGCCTGCTGTTGCGCCGCTACCCGCTCAGTCCCTCGGTGCCCCTGTTCCTCTGGCAGGTGAACACCGTGGAGACCGCGCTGTACTCCACCCGCAAGAACCGGCCCGAGCGATTCAGCCGCTTGCAGGAGTACCTGCTGCGGTTCTACCCGCCCGATCACGTCGCCGTCCTGGTGCACAGCGCTTCCTTGCCGATCACCCGCAGTCGGCTGGCCGAGGTCCGGCTCGGGGAACTGGGCAGGCTGGCCGAGATCGCGACCTCCCAGCACATCCTCTACGTGCCGCCCGCGGCCCGGCAGGCGGTCGCCGACCAGGAGTTGGCCCGTGCCGTGACCCGAGCCGATCACCTCCACGGCCTGATCGACCCGGCCTGACATTCGCATGGCTGACGGCCTGTCACAATGGCACGGCACGTGGGCAGCGCGAAGCCGGACGGGAGTTGCGAGAGGAATGGTGGAGCAGATGCGGTCGCTGGCCGCCGAGGTGGGGGAGGCCGTGCGGGCGGCCTTGAGCGCGGTGGTGTCGCCGGAACTGGCCTCCGAGGACCCGCTCGTGCGGCGGTCCGAGCACGCCGACTACCAGGCCAACGTCGCTCTCTCGCTCGCCAAGCGGCTGGGCCGCAACCCCCGCGAACTCGCCACCGCGCTGCGGGAGGAGCTGACCGGCCGGCCGTGGATCGCCTCCGTTGAGGTGTCCGGGCCCGGTTTTCTCAATGTCACCCTCTCCGGCCCGGCGCTGCTGGGCCGCCTCGCCGCACGCTACGAGGACGCCCGGCTCGGCGTCCCCCTCTCGCAGGCGGGCCAGACGGCCGTCATCGACTACTCGGGCCCGAACGTCGCGAAGGAGATGCACGTCGGGCACCTGCGCTCCACCCTCATTGGCGACGCGCTGGCCCGGACCCTGAGCTTCCTCGGGGCGCGCGTCGTCCGGCAGAACCATGTCGGCGACTGGGGCACCCAGTTCGGCATGTTGATCCAGTACCTCTTCGAGCACCCCGAGGCCGCCTGGCGTGACAAGGAGGTGCGGCAGGAGGGAGAAGGGAGCCGGACGGGCGGCGCCGTGTCGGCCCTGGACGCCCTCTACCGCGCGGCCCGGCGGGAGTTCGACGCCGACCCGGCCTTCAAGGAACGCGCGCAGCGGCGCGTTGTCGCCCTCCAGTCCGGCGACGAGGAAACCGTCGGGGCGTGGCGGGAGATCGTGGCGGAGTCCGAGGGGGCGTTCCAGCAGATCTACGAGCGCCTCGGCGTGCTGCTCACCCGCGACGACGTGCTGGGGGAGTCGTTCTACAACCCCTGGCTCCACGAGGTCGTGGACGAACTCCGCGACAAGGGAGTCCTGGAGGACAGTGAGGGAGCGAAGGCCGTCTTCTTCGAGGACATCCTCGGACCCGAGGACAGGCCCGTTCCCCTGCTGGTGCAGAAGAGCGACGGCGGGTTCGGCTACGCCGCCACGGACTTGGCGACGATCCGCCACAGCATCCGGGAGTTCGGCGGCACGCGGCTGATCTATGTGGTGGACGCCCGTCAGTCGCAGCACTTCGCCATGATCTTCCGCACGGCCCGCCGCGCGGGCTGGCTCACGGACGGGATCGAGGCTGTCCACGCGGCGAACGGCACCATCAACGGCCCGGACGGCCGGCCGTTCAAGACGCGCTCCGGCGGCACCGTGCGTCTCGCGGATCTTCTGGACGACGCCCTGAACCGGGCCCGGGAGGTCATCGCCGAGAAGGACCCGGACCTCTCCCGCGACGAATTGGAGAGCGTCGCCCACTTCGCCGCCGTGGGTGCCGTGAAGTACGCCGAGCTGTCCACCTCCCGTACGAAGGACTACTCCTTCGACGTCACCCGCATGCTCAGCTTCAACGGGCAGACGGGGGTGTACCTCCAGTACACGCACACCCGGATCGCCTCGATCCTCCGCAAGGCCGAGGCGGCCGGCCTCGGGCGTGGTCGCTTCGGCACCGGCGATGCCGGCCCGGCCCTGGAGCCCGAGGAGCACGCGCTCGGCCTGGCGCTGGACGAGTTCGGCGCCACCCTCGACGCCGTGGCCGTGGCTCTCGAACCGCATCAGCTCGCGGGCTACCTCTACGGCCTCGCGCGGGCGTTCACGGCGTTCTACGAGTCCTGCCCCGTCCTGAGGGAGGACGTGGCCCCGGAGATCCGCGACAACCGGCTGGCCCTGTGCGACCTGACGCGGGCCACGCTCGCCCAAGGACTGGACCTGCTCGGCATCGCCGCACTCGAACGTATGTGACGGCAGACCGGCCGGGGGCGCGGGCTCAGAAGCCCCACGGGTCCGGGTGGGGCTTCAGGGCGGGGTCCTCGGACCAGCAGAGGCGGGGTTCGAGGGTGGGGCCGAGGTGGTCGGTGAGGCGGTGGGTGGACCAGGCGTTCCAGTAGACGCCGGTGGGGAATTGGGGGACGCGGAAGGCCGCAAGGGTGGTGGGGAGGGCGTCGGGGAGGAAGACGGACTGTTTGATCTCGCCGGTGGCCCGGCGGGGCTTGGAGGAGCGGCGCTGGTCGAGGCAGTCGGCGATCTCGGTGACCAGGAGGAGGACGTAGTCGTCGGCCGGGTCGCCGGTGTCGACGGGGAGGAGGTCGCCGGCGGCCGTCAGGCCGGGGCCGAGGAGGTCGGCCAGGTCGCGGCGCAGCACGGGGGCGCCCGTGTAGGCGGAGGGGAAGGGGGACTTGGGCTCGCCGGAGCCGTCGCGCCAGCGGGCGGTGACCGCGGTGGGGCGGTCGGCGGGGGAGCCCGTCATCTGCCAGCGGCCGATCGCGCGCAGGGCGAGGTCGTCCAGGCGCAGCGTCAGGCCCTCGTCGAGCAGGCTCGGCAGCAGCCGGTACACGGCGGCCGGGTGCCGGTTGGGGGGCAGGTCGGGAGGCGCGCTCATCACGCCGTCCAGTATGCGCCGGGGCCCGGCGCGCCCGTGGACAGCTCGCGTTCGATCTGGCGGCCGATGCTGCGCAGCTCGCGGCGCAGGGACTGGCGGATGGCGCCGCGCCCGAGGCCCTGGTTGATGCCGTTCTGCACGACCTGCTGGAGCCGGGCGTCGAGCCGGCCCAGGTAGGCGTTGCGGTGGGTGAAGTTGTGCGGGGTGGGGTGGCCGAGCGGGATGCCGTTGGCCGCGTCGTTGATGTCCACGCCGTAGCGCTGGAGCAGGCGCCGCATGGCCGGGGCGCCGCCCCGGTTGAAGCCGGTGGGAACGATGTGGGCGGCGGCCTGGCCGGGGCCCACGGGGCGGCCGGCGCGGGCCAGGTTGCGGCGCAGCCGGGCGGCGTGCTGGGCGCAGGTGAGCAGGCCGAGGTAGTCGATCCAGAACAGCGGATCGGGCACGTACGCACGGGCGTTGGGGCCGGCGTCCAGGCCGAGCGGGTCGGGGGTGACGTACCGGGCGGTGAGCGGGTCGTAGTGGCGCAGGAGGTTGTAGTGGAGCCGGGTCTCCTCGTCCGCGTACTGGCCGGGGAAGCGCAGGGGGGTGTGCGCGGCGGCGCTCGGGGGCGGGGGGATCAGGCCCCACAGGGTGGCTCCGGCGGCGTGCCAGGCGATCGAGCCGTCCTCGGCGAGGAGTTCGGTGGGGGTGCCGACGAGGTCGGTGACGATGGCGAAGAACCGCTGATCCACGACCTGTTGGGGCGCGTCGGCCAGGGAGCGGCGCTCGGCCTGGGCCAGCGGGCGGGTCTCCTCGCGCTCCCAGGTGAGGGTGACCGCCTCGGGCTGCCCGGCGACCGTGGTGGTCTGCTCCACCAGGTGGATGCCGTCCCAGGTGAACTCCGTCTGCTCCGCGACGGTTTCGCCGTCCGGGGCGAGGCGCTGCTTGGCCACGCGGCGGCCGAAGGCGTCGTAGAGGTAACGCCAGCGGGTGCCGTCGGGGGTGGTGACCGAGGTCAGCCGGTCCTCGGCGTCCCAGGTGTAACGCCAGACCTCGGGCTTGCGGGAGAGGCGGGCCCGGCGGCGCAGCACCACGCGCCCGGCCGCGTCGTAGGCGTAGCTGACGGCGCCGGCGCGGGTGACGCGGGTGCCCTCGTACGTCCGTGAGCCCCGGGCCGAGGGCTCGGGGCGGTCCTCGGGCCAGGCGGCGGCAGTCTGGTTGCCCGAGGCGTCCCAGGCGTAGGACTCGCTCCAGTCGGCGGCGCGGACGCCCGTGACGCGCCCGGCCGCGTCGGCCTCGTAGGAGCGGCGGCCGGTGCGGCGGTCCTCGACGGTGGCGAGGCTGCCGTCCGCCCGGAGGTCGAACGTCCGCCCCAGGGCCGGTCGTTCGGCGCCGGGCATCGTGGCGGTCTGGGCGGTGAGGCGGTCGGCGGCGTCCCAGGAGTGGGCCAGGACCGGCCCGCCGGGGCCCAGTTCGCGGCGCGTCTCGCGGCCCGAGGCGTCCCAGGTGGAGGTCAGGGTGCGCCCGGCGAAGGCGAGCGCGGTGCGGCGGCCGGCCGCGTCGTAGGCGTAGGAGGCGGCGACCCCGGCGGGGGTGGTGCGACCGGCCGGGCGGCCCAGCAGGTCGTAAGTGGTGTGCAGCGTGCGGCCGTTGATCGTCTCGGCGGTCGTGTTCCCGGCGGCGTCGTAGGCGAGGGCGAGGCTGACCCCCGGGCCCTCGGCCGTCAGCAGGCGCCCGGCGGGGTCGTGGGTGAAGACGGTGACCTGGCCGTCCACGGACTTGCGGACCTGGCGCCCGGCGGCGTCGTAGGCGAACTCCACGGTCTGGCCCAGAGCGTTGACCCGCCGCGTCAACTGCCCGGCGGCGTCGTAGGCGTAGGCCAGGGTGCGGCCGTCGAAGTCGGTCTCGGCGACGGGCTGCCCGGCCGCGTCCAGGGTGTAGGTCCACGTCGCGCCCTCGGCGTTGGTGACGCCGGTCAGGCGCAGCTCGGTGTCGTGGGCGAAGGTGAGGCGGGCCCCGTCGGGCGTGGTGCGGGCGGTCACCTGATCGAAGGGGGCGTACTCCCAGGCGGTGGTGCGGCCGAGTGGGTCGGTGTGGGTGAGGCGGTTGCCCTCGGCGTCGTAGGTCCAGCTCTCGGCGGAGCCGTCGGGGAGGGTGCGCGAGAGCATCCGGCCCTCGACGCTCCACGTGAGGCGGGTGGTGCCGCCCAGCGGGTCGGTCTCGGCGGTGACGCGGCCGAACGCGTCGTACTCCAGCAGGACTTCGGCGCCCACGGGATCGAGGGAGCGCACGGGCAGCCCGGCGGCGTTGTTGGTGAACCGCTGCACGGCGCCCGTGGCGTCGGTGAGCGTGGCCAGGGCGCCGGTGGGGTCGTGGGTGAACCGCGTGGTGGCGCCGGTGGGTTCGGTCAGGGCCGTGCAGTTGCCGCGCTCGTCCCACTCCTGCCGCCGCACCGCCCCGGCGAAGTCGGTGACCTCCACGGGCAGGCCCGACTCGTCGTAGCGGGCGCGGGTGGTGGAGCCGTCGGGAAGCGTGACGGCGGTGAGGCGGCCCGCCTCGTCCCACTCCAGGCGGGTGGTGCGGCCGAGTTCGTCGGTGTGGGCGAGGAGGAGGTCGCGCCGGTCCCACTCCTGGCGGACGGCGTGGCCGAGGGGGTCGGTCTCCTCCACCAACTGGTAGCAGTCGTTGAAGCGGAAGGTCCGGGTGTGGCCCAGGGAGTCGGCGGCGGTGGTGACGGGCCCGCCGGTGGCGGGGTCGGCCGCGTAGGCGAAGGCGTAGTCGAGGACCCCGCCGGCGCCCTGGGTGGCGACGCAGCGGCCCTCCTCGTCGTAGACGTACCGGTACCAGGAGCCGTTGCGGTCCTCCCAGCCGGTGATCCGGTGCCGGGCGTCGTAGGCGAAACGCAAGGGCTCGCCCGAGGAGTTGACGACCTCGGCGAGGTTGCCGCGCTCGTCGTAGCCGAAGCGCAGCAGCGTGGGCTGTCCGGGGTCGCTGAGCAGGCGCAGGGCCGTGATGCGGCCCTCGGAAGTAGTGGCGAGGCCGATCCGGTAGCCGCCGTCGTGAACGACCTCGGCGGGCAGGCCGTCGGGGCCGTGGACGAGGGTGACGGCGTTGCCGTTGCGGTCGCTGATCGCGGCCAGGGGGAGCGTGGAGGCCGGGCGGCCGGGCACCGGGCGGAAGCGGAGGGTGAGGCCCGAGTCGCCCTGGCGCACGGCCAGTTCGCCGCCCGGGCCGCCGTCCCAGGCCAGCGGCCAGTGCGGCCCCTCCACGGGCAGCACGCCGCCGCCCTCGGCCAGCGGCACGGGGTAGTGCAGCACCCGGCCGTCGGCGGTGAACAGCTCGACGCCGTGCTCCGCCAGGACCAGCCGCTGGTCGAGGGTGGAGGCCCAACTGGGCCCGAAGAGCAGGCCCGTTCGGACGCCCGTGCGGTGGTGGCGCTCCAGGATCAGGGGCAGCACGCCGGGCAGGTCCACGTCGGTGGCGGAGACGACCAGCTCGCCCGTGGCCATGTCCACCGGGTCCCCGCACAGGGACAGGCCCCGGACGTCGCGGCCCATCCGGCGGATGTTCTGCCCCAGTCCGCGAACGCCCTGGGCGATGCCCCGCAGGCCGGTGCGGGCGGCCGACAGGCCCCCGCGCAGGCCCCGGGCCAGGCCGCCCAGCGTGGTGAGGCCGCGCATCCCCGGGATGCAGTCCAGCGCCGCGAAGGCCACGTCGAGCAGGCTGCCGCGGCCGTTGGCGTACTCGATGAGGGTGTCCGCGAGCACGACCACGGCCGCCGCCAGCACCACGAAGGCCAAAGGCCCGCCGATGATCAGGGCGACGACGCCGAGCACGGCGACGATCACCTTGCAGACGGCGACGATGGCGTCCCAGGCGTCCGCGAGGAAGTCCAGCAGCCGCTCCCACCAACTGCGGTTCTGGATGCCCGCGTCGGAGGCCTCCTCCAGGCCCTGGGCGCAGAGGCGGGCGGCCTCCTCGCGCATCTCCTGTGCCTGGCGGGCGAGTTCGCGGGCGGCCGACAGCTCGGACTCGGCGCTGTCCACGCGGGACCGGGCGGCGGAGGCGGCCTCCTGCGCGGCCTGGTGGTCGCGGACGGCCTGGCGGACCTGGTTCTCGTCCGGCGGCTCGGGGGCGTCCCCGCCATCCCCGTCGCCGCTGCTCCGCTCGTCCTGGAGGCGCTCGGCCTCGTCGCCCGCCCGGGACACCCAGCCTTGCGCGTCGGTGAGCTCGGTCTGCGCGGAGGCGAGCGCGGCCTGCGCCTCGACGGCCCGCTGGAGGGCCCGGTCGGCCATGCCCTGGGCGTTCTGGAGTTCGGGCCAGTACGCCGCGAGGGCGTCGGCCGCCAGGTCGTAGGAGCGCTGGAGCTTGTCCAGGTTCTCCGGCACCCCGTCGAACTCGGCCCGGAAGGTGTCCGCCGACAACCCCGACCACTCCTGCACGGCCCGGTCGGAGGCCATCCCCCGGACGCGGCCCAGCGCCTCCCCGACGTCGTCGGCGAACTCCTGGAGCTCCGTGGCGAGTTGCCGGATCTCCTCGGGGTCTCCCGGCGTGGGGTCCCGGTCCATGTCCACGGGCGACCAGTCGGACGGACGCGACACGCGGCTCCCCCCAGAGTGACGACTCCGCTACCGGGGACGACGCTACGCCCCGGGCGTGTGCAGGCGCAACGGCGCGCGGCGCGCCCCGGGTCCGGGGCGCGCCGCGTCGGCGTGCAGTGCAACGGCCGTCAACTCTCGTGTCACCGGGTGAGGTTGGCCTCCAGCTCGTCCAGGATCAGGCCGGCGGCGGTGTAGCCGATGCCCATGAACCACAGCTGGTCGTTCACGTGGAAGGCGCGGTCCTCCTGAACGGCCGTCAGGTCGTCCCACAGCGGGCCGCCGACCGCGGCCTCCTCGCCGGACGCCTCGGGGGAGCCGTAGGAGCTGTAGAAGATGACGTCGCCGTCGGCGCGGTCCACCTGCTCGGGGCTGATCTCCACCGCGAAGCCGTCCTCGGCCTCCTCCACCACGGCCGGGCGGCCGACGCCCACGTCCTCCAGGATGGTGCCGATGTAGCTCTCGCGGCCGTAGAGGCGGGTGTTGCCGCCCTCGATGAAGCGCAGCGCGCTGACCTCGGTCCCGGAGGCCGCCTCCGCGCCGCCCAGGGCCTCGGTCACCTCGGCGACGCGCTCCTCGTACTCCGCGACGACCGCCTCGGCCTCCTCGGTGCGGCCCAGGGCCTCGGCGTGGACGAGGAAGTTCTCCCGCCAGGGGGCGCCGGTGGTCTCGGTCAGCACGGTGGGCGCGATCTCGGACAGCTCGTCGTACTGCTGCTCGTTGCGGATGCGGCTGCTGAGGATCAGGTCGGGGTCCAGCTCGTGGATCGCCTCCAGGTTCGGCTGGGCGATGACGCCGACGTTCTCGATCTCCGCCAGCCGGTCCTGGGGAAGGTAGTTGAGACCCATCACGCCCGTGTCGGTCTCGGCCGCGCCGACCGGGGTGATGCCCAGGGTGAGGGCGGAGTCCAGCTCGCCGGTGTCCAGCACGACGACGCGCTGCGGGTCCACGGGCACCTCGACGGGGCCCATGGCCGTCTCCACGGTTCTCGTCTCACCGCCGCCCCCGTCGGAGCCTTCGGAGTCGCTGCCGCAGGCGGTCGCGGTCAGGGCGAGGGCGGAGGCGAGCAGCAGGGCGGCGGGGGCCAGGCGCGTGCGGCGGCTCATACGGGTGTCCATACTCGGGCTCCTTCGTGAATACCCCCGGCGCTCTGGGCCGGGGCGCGGGTACCTCCCGCTTGCGGGGGAGAAACGGGCTCCTGGGGGCAGGGCCGGGAGAGCCGGTTTGTCTCCTGGCAGACCGTCTCCCGACGACCCTTCGGTCCCGTCGCTCACAGGGAAGTTGATAATGTGTGAGGTGTGATGCAGCAGGTCAGGCGGGCTTTCCGGTACCGCTTTCACCCCACGGACGAGCAGGCGGCTGAGCTGTCGCGTACGTTCGGCTGCGTCCGGCTGGTGTACGACAAGGCGCTGGAGGAGCGCACGCGGGCCTGGTACGGCGAGCGGCGCCGCATCTCCTACGTGCAGTCCTCCGCCGCGCTGACGGAGTGAAAGAAGACCGGGGAATTGGCTTTCCTGGCGGAGGTGTCCTCGGTCCCACTCCAGCAGGCGCTGCGCCACCTTCAAACCGCGTTCGGGAACTTCTTCGCCGGGCACGCGAAGTACCCGCACTACAAGTCGCGGAAGAAGTCCCGCGTGTCGGCCGAGTACACCCGCAGCGCCTTCACCTGGCGCAACGGGAAGCTCACGCTGGCGAAGATGTCCGCGCCGCTGGACATCCGCTGGTCGCGTCCCCTCCCCAAGGGGGCGCAGCCCGTGACCGTGACCGTGTCCCGCGACAGCGCCGGGCGCTGGTTCGTCTCGATGCTGTGCGAGGACACCATCGCCCCGGCACCCGCTACGACAGACGCGGTCGGCATCGACGCCGGGACCACCTCCCTCGTCACGCTGTCCACCGGGGAGAAGATCACCAACCCCCGGCACGAGCGGCGTGACCGCGCCCGGCTGGCGAAGGCGCAGCGGGCGCTGTCGCGGAAGGCGAAGGGCTCGGCGAACCGGGAGAAGGCCCGCCGCCGCGTTGCCAGGATTTACGCGCGGATCGCTGACCGGCGCCGGGACTTCCTGCACAAGCTGTCGACTCGTCTCGTCCGTGAGAATCAAACGGTCGTGATCGAGGACCTGACCGTCCGCAACCTGCTCAAGAACGGCAAGCTCGCGCGCGCCATCTCCGATGCGGCCTGGACGGAACTGCGCTCCATGCTGGAGTACAAGTGCACCTGGTACGGGCGCGAACTCGTCGTGACCGACCGCTCCTTCCCCAGCAGCAAGCTGTGCGGGAACTGCGGCACGGCCCGCGAGAAGCTGCCCCTGAACGTCCGCACATGGACGTGCGAGGACTGAGGCACCACGCATGACCGCGACGTGAACGCGGCACGCACCGTCAAGGCGGCCGGGCTGGCCGTCTCGGCCTGTGGAGGCGGTGTAAGACCTCAACGGGAGTCCTCCCGGACGGGGCAGTCGTCGACGAAGCAGGAAACCCAGCGGGCGACCGCTGGAACCCCTCGCCCTTAAGGCGGGGGAGGAAGCCAAGCGGGCGTTGCCTTTCCGGTGGAACGAGGGGTGCCGCGGCCCGGGACGGGTGCCTCGGGGACGACGAGGGGCGAGCCGGTGACCGGGTCGGGCACGACGCGGGCCGCGAGGCCGAAGACCTCCCGGACCGTCTCGGCGGTGACCACGTCCTCCGGCCGGCCGCGCGCCACGATCCGCCCCTCGCGCATCGCGACGAGGTGATCGGCGTAGCGGGCGGCCTGGTTGAGGTCGTGCAGCACGGTCACGACGGTGCGCTCCAGGCGCCGGATCAGGTCCAGGACGTCGATCTGGTGGGCGATGTCCAGGTAGGTGGTGGGCTCGTCCAGCAGCAGCAGGTCGGTCTCCTGGGCCAGCGCCATCGCGATCCACACCCGCTGCCGCTGCCCGCCGGAGAGGGCGTCCACCGGCCGGGCGGCCAGATCCGCCACGTCCGTCAGCTCCATCGCCTCGCGCACGGCCCGCTCGTCCGCCTCCGACCACTGCTGCCACCACCGCTGGTGCGGCTGCCGCCCGCGCGCGACCAGGTCCGCGACCGTGACCGACTCCGGCGCGGAGGGGGACTGCGGCAGCAGCCCGATCACCTGCGCGATGCGGCGGGTGGGCAGCGTGGCCAGCTCGCGCCCGTCCAGCAGCACCGCGCCGCCGCGCGGCCTCATCAGCCGGCCCAGGGCGCGCAGGGTCGTGGACTTGCCGCAGGCGTTGGGGCCGACGATGACGGTGACCTCGCCGTCGGGAACGTCCAGGTCGAGGCCGTCGACGACGGGGTTCGCCTCGTCGTAGCCCAGGGTCAGGGCGCGGGCGGCCAGGCGGTGGCCACCAGCGGGACCCGCCTCGGGAACGCCCTCGCGCGGCGCTTCGCGCACGTCGTCGGTCACGGGGTCCGGCCTCCCTGGGGGGTGCGGCTGCTGACGATCAGCCACAGCAGGTAGGGCGCGCCCACCGCGGCCGTCACCACCCCCACCGGCAGCTCGGTGGGGGAGAAGAGGGTGCGCGCCAGCACGTCGGCCAGCACGGTGATGAACGCCCCGGCCAGCGCCGAGCACAGCAGCGGGATCTGCGCGGTGCGGGTCAGGCGCCGGGCGATCTGGGGCGCGAGCAGCGCGACGAAGTCCACCGGCCCGGCCGCGCCCGTGGCAACGGCCGCCAGCAGCACGCCCAGCGTCGCCAGGCCGAGCCGGACGCGGCCGAGACGCACGCCCAGCGCCAGGGCCGTGTCGTCGTCCAGCGACACCTGCCGCTGCGCGCGCGCCGCCCACAGCACCCCGGGCAGCAACAGCAGCAGCGCCCAGGCCAGCGGCTCGGCCTCCGCGTAGCCGCGGCCGTTGAGGGAGCCGGTCATCCACACGGTGGCCTGCTGCGCCACCAGGTACTCGCCCTCGGTCAGGAACAGTTGCGTCACCGAGCGCAGCGCGACGGCGAAACCGATCCCGATCAGCACGAAGCGGGTGGCGTGCAGCCCGCCGCGCCAGGCGAAGACGTAGACCAGCACGGAGGCGGCCAGGCCCCCGGCCACCGACCAGTACGGCAGCACGGAGGCCGTGGCCACGCCGTAGGTCATCGCGCCCACGGTCACCGCCGCCGCGCCGTGCGTCACGCCGATGATGTCGGGGCTGGCCAGCGGGTTGCGGGCCACGGTCTGGATCAGCGCCCCGGCCACGCCCAGCGCCGCGCCGACCAGCAGCCCGGTGGTCAGGCGCGGCAGCCGCAGCGTGCCGACGACGAAGGAGTGCTCGGAGGGCCCGCCGAAGACCACGGGCAGCGCCTGGCCGGGCGGCACGAACGTCTCGCCCAGGCACAGCGCCGCCAGGCAGGCCACGGCCAGGGCGACCGCCAGCGCGGCGCCGGCCACCACGGCCCTGCGGTGCACGAGGAACGAGGCCCTGCCGCGCCGCGCCAAGGCGTACCCGGCGGCGGCCGGCACCGGGGCGGCCTCGCGAGGGACGGCCTCGCGGGGCGGGGCGCTCACGCCCGCACCGCCGTCCGCCGCACCAGCGCGACCAGGAACGGCACGCCGATCAGCGCGGTCATCACCCCGGCCGGCACCTCCGAGGGCGGGAAGAGGACCCGGCCCACCACGTCCGCGATCAGCAGCACGGCCGCGCCCAGCAGCGCGGCCATCGGCAGCAGCAGCCGGTGCCCGCCGCCGACCAGCGGGCGGGCCAGGTGCGGCACGGCGAGCCCGACGAACGCGATGGGCCCGGCGGCGGCCACCCCCGCGCCGGTCAGCACGGCCGCCCCCAGGCCGCCGAGGATGCGCACCAGCGCGACGTTCTGCCCCAGGCCGCGGGCCACGTCCTCGCCCAGCGCCAGGGCGTCCAGGCCGCGCGCGGCGGCGGCCACCAGCAGCGTTCCGGCGAGCAGGAACGGCCAGATCCGCTCGGCGATCCCGGCGTCCCGGCCGGAGAGGGAGCCGATGTTCCAGAACCGGAACTGGTCGAGCGTGGAGGAGCGGGTGGTGAGAACGCCCGTGGTGACCGAGACCAGCAGGGCGTTGATCGCCGCCCCGGCCAGGGCCAGCTTCACGGGCGTGGCCCCGCCCCGGCCGCGCGCGGAGACGGCGTAGACGGCGACGGCGGCCAGCGTGGCGCCCGCGAAGGCGTACCAGACGAAGGTCTCCAGGGCCGTGGCCCCGGCGAAGGCGATGGCCAGCACCACGGCCACGGCCGCGCCCTGGCTGACGCCGAGGATGCCGGGCTCCGCGATGGGGTTGCGGGTCAGGCCCTGCATCACCGCCCCGGCCATGCCCAGCGCGGCGCCGACCATCAGGCCCAGCGCGGTGCGCGGCAGCCGCATCTCCCGCACCACCTCCACGTCCGGGCCGCTCCCGCCCTCGAACAGCGCCCGCCACACCACGTCCGGGGCGAGGGAACGGCTGCCCACCGCGAGGCTCAGCAGCATCGCGAGCCCCACCGTCACCACCGCCGCCAGCAGCCACCCGGCCCGGGCCGTGGGCGCGAGCGGGCGGGCGGTGGCGGGCATGGCGTTCTCCGGAAACGGGCGGGGCGGGGCCGGTGGTTAGGTTAGGCGACCCTAAGCCGGGTCATGTGCTGGGGGCACACTACCGGTATGCCGCCTTCCCTGAACACGCCCCTTCGCCGCCTCACCGTCGGCTTCGATCTCGACATGACCCTGATCGACTCCCGGCCGGGCATCCACGCCTCCTACCGCCAACTCTCGGAGGAGACCGGGTCGTTCATCGACGCGGACCTGGCCGTCAGCCGGCTCGGCCCGCCGCTGGAGGAGGAGCTGGCGCACTGGTTCCCCGCGGAGCGGATCGCGGCCGTCGCCGCCCGCTACCGCGAGATCTACGTCACGCGCGCCATCGACGCCGTTCCCGCCCTCCCCGGCGCCCGGGAGGCCATCGCCGCCGTCCACGCGCACGGCGGGCGGGCCATCGTGGTCACCGCCAAGTACGAGGAGAACGCCAAGCGCCACGTCGCCCACCTCGGCCTGGACGCGGACGCGGTGATCGGGGACCTGTGGGCCGAGGCCAAGGCGGGCGCGCTGCGCACGCACGGCGCGACGGTCTACGTCGGGGACCACACCGCGGACGTCCGGGGCGCCCACGCCGCGAACGCCCTCTCCGTCGCCGTCGCCACGGGCCCCTGCGACGCCGCCGCCCTGGCCGAGGCCGGCGCCGAGGCGGTCCTGCCGGACCTCACGGCCTTCCCGGCCTGGCTGGACGCTCACGTCGGGGCGGCCTGAGGCCCCTGCTCCCGCCGGGCCGGGCCGCGCGCCACCGGCCGCGGGGCACCCACGGACGCCGTACGTCCTCAAGGAGTCGCCCGTCACGGCCCGGCGGGGACCGCCTGCCCGCGGGGCAGGCCGCCTGCGGGGCAAGCGGCCCGGAGGGCAAGCCGCCTCCGGGGCAGGCCGCCCGCAGGGCAAGCCGCCTGCGAGGCAGGCCGCCCGCAGGGCAGGCGGCCCGGAGGGCAAGCCGTCTGCGAGGCAAGCGGCCCGCAGGGCAAGCGGCCCGCAGGGCAAGCCGCCTACGGGGCAGGCCGCCGGGAAAAGCCGCCCGCAGGGCAACGCTGCTACGGCCGCCCGGCCAGGGCTACGCCTCGTCCCTCGCGGCCGGGCGGGCCAACGCCCGCTGGTGGGCCATCGAGCGCAGCAGGCCCGCCGCCGCCACCGCGAACCCGAGGCCCATCAGCATGGAGACGAGGTAGGCCGCGGTGGGCAGCGGGTCGGCCCCGATCAGCAGGGGGACCACCGTGATCACGGTCGCCACCGCGCCCACGGCGAAGATCACGCCCCCGGCCCGGACCAGCCGGTCGCCGGGTCCGGGGAGCAGCTCACTGTCACTCATGTCACCAGCGTCCCACGAGCGCATAGTCACCGGAGGGCGGGGCAGTCATCCTCCGAAACGGCCCGGCGCCATCTTGTCACCGGGCCGGGGGCGATTAGCCTGGGAGGTGGCGGGTCCGCGCGGCCCGCCGCTTCGGTATGGAATCAAGGACGGCAGCACTGGCCGGCGGGCGGCCAGTCGAGCGCGAGGACGAGGACACGTGCCTACCGGCAAGGTCAAGTGGTTCAACAGCGAGAAGGGCTTCGGCTTCCTCTCCCGCGACGACGGCGGCGACGTCTTCGTGCACTCCTCGGCCCTGCCCAACGGCCTGGACACCCTGCGGCCCGGCCAGCGCGTGGAGTTCGGCGTCGTCGCCGGACAGCGCGGCGACCAGGCGCTGTCCGTGACCCTGCTCGACCCGATGCCCTCGGTGGCCGCCGCCCAGCGGCGCAAGCCCGACGAGCTGGCCTCCATCGTCCAGGACCTCACCACCCTCCTCGACGGCGTCTCCCAGCAGCTTGAGCGCGGCCGTTACCCCGACCGCGTCAGCGGCCGGAAGATCGCCGGCATGCTGCGCGCGGTGGCCGACCAGCTCGACGTCTGAGGAGGGCCCGCCCGCCCGGCCCGCTCACAGCCCCGGAGCGGCGGGCACCAGGCCCGCCCGCGCGGCGCGCTCCAGCAGCTCCCGGACCGCCGCGTGCCCGGCCCTGCCCAGGTCCTCGGTGAACTCGTTGACGTACAGGCCGATGTGCGCCTCGGCGACGGCCTCGTCCATCTCCTGCGCGTGCTCCCGCACGTACGCCCCGCTCGCCGCCGGGTCGGCCCAGGCCCGCCGCACCGAGGCGCGGATGGCCTCCGTGATCGTGCGCAGCCGCTCCTCGCCCAGCGAGCGCCGCGCGATGATCGCGCCCAGCGGGATGGGGTGCCCGGTGCTCGCCTCCCAGAACTCGCCCAGGTCCGCGAGGCGTTGGAGCCCGTAGCGGTGGAAGGTGAACCGCGCCTCGTGGATCACCAGGCCCGCGTCCACCCGGCCGTCGCGCACCGCCGGCATGATCTCGTGGAAGGGCAGCACCACGATCTGGCCCACCCCGCCGGGCACGGCCTCGGCCGCCCACAGCCGGAACAGCAGGTAGGCGGTGGACCGTTCGGAGGGAACGGCAACGGTGCGGCCGGCCAGACCGGCAGGGGTCCCGGCCTCGCGGGTGAGCACCAGCGGCCCGCACCCGCGCCCCAGCGCCCCGCCGCAGGGCAGCAGCGCGTACTCCTCCAGCACCCAGGGCAGCACGGCGTAGGAGACCTTGAGGATGTCGCCCTCGCCGCGCTCCGCCAGGCCGTTGGTGACGTCGATGTCCGCGAACGTCACGTCCACCGCCGGGGCGCCCGGCACCAGCCCGTGGGCCCAGGCGTGAAAGACGAAGGTGTCGTTGGGACAGGGCGAATAGGCGATGCTCAACGCCCCGCCGCCCGCCTCAGGGAACGCGTCCGCCACGATTCCTCCCGCTGTCGTCGTCCCGCACGTCCGGCACGTCCCGCGCCTCCCGCACGTCCATCACCTGCCGCCCGTCCAGCACCGGCCAGATCGCGGCGAAGGCGTCCGTCAGCGCCCGCAGCGCCTCCGGGATGCGCCAGGCGGCCCGGTCGCGCGGGCCCACCGCGTTGGACACCGTGCGCACCTCCAGCGCCGGAACCCCGAACAGGGCGGCGGCCGTTGCCACCCCGAAGCCCTCCATCGCCTCCGCCGCCGCGCCCGCGTGCCGCCCGGCCAGCTCCTCCGCGCGCGGCGCCGTGCCGGTCACGGTGGAGACGGTCAGCACCGGCGCCAGGACCGCGCCCGCCGCCTCGGCCAGCGCCCGCGCCAGGCCCGGGGGCGGCCGGTGCGCCACCACCCCGACGCCCATCTGCGCCACGTCCGTGAACCCCTCGGCGGTCTGGCCCCCCAGGTCGGCGGCCACGATCGCGGAGGCCACCACCGTGCCCCCCACGGCCACCGCCGGCGCGAACCCGCCCGCGATCCCCGCCGAGATCACCACCTCGTACGCCCCCGGCGCCAGCGCCAGCACAGCCGAGGTCCCTGCCGCCGCGGCGGCGGGCCCCACGCCCGCCGCGAGCGTGTCCACCAGCAGCCCGCCCGGCCCGTTCCCGCCCCGGCCCGGCGGCCGGACCCGGTGCAGGACCAGGTGGTCCAGCAGCGGCAGCGGCTCGGGCGCCGCGCCCGCGGACAGGACCACCGCGTCCCGCTCGGGCGGGACGGCGGTGACCACCAGAACGCGTCTCGTGCCGGTCAGGTCCAGGGCTATGTCCTCAGTCCTCGGAGGGCGTCAGTCCTCGGGCTCCAGGTCCACATTCCACACGCCCTCGAAGGAGCCGAACATCCGCTCCCGGTACTGCTCGTCGGACTCCGAGGACCAGATCGACTCGCGGTCGTACTCGTCGTTGACCTGCGCGACCAGCAGCCGCATCTCCTGCCGCTCCGGCAGCGCGCCGGGGTTGGGGTTGCGCTCGTCGAAGGCCGCGTACAGCTCGTCGACCTCGAAGGTCTGGTAGGTGCTGGTGAAGGGCGTCGAGTCGTAGAGGACACCGTTGTAGAACAGCAGCCAGCCGTCCTCGGCCACCTCCGGGTCCACGCCCACCCGCAGGGTGTCGCCGTGCCCGGCCGTGAACGCCACGACGTCCTCGGTGTTCTCGATGCACTCCTGCACCCGCTCGGCGCCCAGCGCGCCGTCGCCGTGCTCGGCGTGGCAGTTCTCCACCGGCTCGCGGGAGGTCGTGTGCGACCCCAGCGTGAAGTGGGCGTTGGGCGCGGGGCGCTCGCACCCCGTCAGCGCCACCAGCGCCGCCCCGGCGGCGCCCGCGGCCAGCGCGGTGCGGAGGACCCGGCGGCCCATGGAGATCGCAGTCATGCGGGCAGGTTAACGCGCCCGCGGTGGTCACCGGACGCGGGGGTGCGGCGTGCCGCGCCTGGCCCCGCCCAGCAGCCCGCGCACCGAGGCCGCCGTGCCCAGCAGGACCACGGCGGCGGCCACCCGCATCCCCAGCGGCCCGTCCAGCGGCAGGATGATGCCCACCCCGCCGCCCGCCACCCAGGCGAGCTGGAGCGAGGTCTCCGAGCGCGCGAACGCCGAGGTGCGCACCACCTCGGGAACGTCCCGCTGGATCATCGCGTCCAGCGACAGCTTGCCCAGGGCCTGGCAGATCCCGGCCGCCGCGCACACCAGTACCACCGTAACGGCGAGGTACGACACGGCCGCGGCCGTCGCCGTGGTCAGCGCCACCGCGAGCACCGCCAGCAGGATCAGCTCGGGGGCGCGGGCGCGCAGCCAGTTGCCCAGCAGGTTGCCCAGGCCGTTGCCCGCCCCGGCCGCCAGGCCCACCAGGCCCAGCGAGAAGGCCGCGGTCAGGCCGGGCAGCGGTTCGTTGCGCAGCAGGAAGGCCATGAAGAACAGCAGGAAGCCCGACAGCGCCCGCAGCCCCGCGTTCGCGAACAGCGCCTTCAGCACGGGCGTTCCCAGGCCGCGCATCACCCCGCGCACGCCCCCGCCGCCGTGCCCCTCCTCCCGCTCCCAGGCCAGCGCGGCGCGCGCCTCCGCGAGTTCGGCCAGGTGCATCGTGCGCTCGCCGCCGGCGAGGTCCACCTGGCCGGGCAGCCGGAAGGAGAGGAACGCGCCCACGACCGTCAGCGCGCAGGCCCCGTACAGCGGCCACCGCTCGCCGATGGCGTTCAGGGCCAGGCCGATGGGCGCGACCGCGCCCGCCGCGATGAGGCCGGTCAGCGTGATGCGGGCGTTCGCCTTCACCAGCGAGATGCCGCGCGCGGGGAGCAGGCGGGGGACCACGGCGGCGCGCACGATGTTGTACGCCTTGGAGCAGACCATCACGCCCAGCGCCGCCGGGTAGAGGCCCAGGCCGCCGCCCACCACCGCGCCCGCGATCACCAGCGCCAAGCCGCCGCGGGCCAGCAGCGCCACCGCCATCGCCGCCCGCCGCCCGTGCGGCACGCGGTCCAGCAGCGGCCCGATGACCGGGGCGAGGATCACGAACGGGGCCATGGTGACGGCCAGATACAGCGCGACCCGGCCGCGGGCCTCGTCCGTGGGCACGGAGAAGAAGATGGTGGAGGCCAGGGCCATCGTCACCAGCATGTCGCCCGCGGAGTGCACCGCGTGCAGCTCGATCAGCTTGGACAGGCCCGATTCGCCGGCGCCGTGCGCATGCGTGGCGCGGCGGACGCGGCGGGCGAGGGCCCTGGGCACCACCGGCAGGGCGCGAGCCGCCGCACGGACGGCGCGGGCGGCGCGGCCCGCGCGGCCCTCAGCCCTCGTAGTCCCGATGTCGGAGGACGAACCGCCAGCAGCCACGGCTGCCAGCCTAAGGCCGGGGCCCGGCCGGACCGCCGGTTCTCACCGCCCGTTTACCGCCTTTACGCGGTTCCTTCCGGGCTTCTTCCGCGCTTCTTCCGCGCGTGCTCGCGCGGGCTTCCCCGGCATGGGGAGCACGTGCGCGTGCCGGCGGCACGTGCGGTAGCGTGGGCGGACGGTGCGCCTTGCCTACGTACAGCGCGGCGTCGCAGCGGTCCCGGTGTCCGCTCCGTCGGCTGAAGTCCGCTCCCGGGCGCCCCGCACGCACAACGGCGTAGGAGTGAGTTCGTCATGAATGCAGGGAGTGCCGGCAGCGACGCCGCCGCGTCCACCGCGACCGCGGGCACGGCGACGGCCACCGCGACCGCCGCGCGCAGCCGGACCCCCGACCGGCTGTGCGCCGACGCGGTCCAGCTCGCCCGGGAGGTCGCCGCCGAGGTGGCGCACCCCCAGCCGCTCGGGCCCTACCTGGGGGCCGTGGCCGAGGGCGACCGGGTGGTCACCCACTTCTTCGCCAGCGAGCT
The DNA here is from genome assembly GCF_031845405.1 of Streptomyces boetiae. Classification (NCBI taxonomy): domain Bacteria; kingdom Bacillati; phylum Actinomycetota; class Actinomycetes; order Kitasatosporales; family Streptomycetaceae; genus Streptomyces; species Streptomyces boetiae. Next base: position 74,961 of record NZ_JAVREN010000001.1, on the reverse strand, counting down.
GCCCGGCTACCCCGGCTGGCGCTGGGGCGTCACCGTCGCCCGCGCCGCCCGCGCCCGCTACGTCACGGTGGACGAGGTCGCGCTGACCCCCGGGCCGGAGGCGCTGCTGGCGCCGGAGTGGGTGCCCTGGAGCGAGCGCCTGCGGCCCGGCGACCTGGGGCCCGGCGACCTGCTGCCCATCGAGGGCGACGACCCGCGCCTGGAGCCCGGCTTCGTCGCGGACGCGCCCGAGCGGGAGGCCGGCGACCGTGGCGAGGTGGCCGACGTGGTCGCGGACCCGGGCATGGGCCGGCGCCGGGTGCTGTCCTGGTACGGGCTGAGCGAGGCCGCGGACCGCTGGGACGAGGCGTTCGGCCCCGAGACCCCCATGGCCGCCGCCGCCCCCGCGAACTGCGTAAGCTGCGGCTTCCTCCTGCCGATGGCCGGTTCGCTGCGCCAGGCCTTCGGCGTCTGCGCCAACGTCTACTCCCCGGCCGACGGCCACGTCGTCTCCCTCCGCTACGGCTGCGGCGGCCACTCCGAGGCCGCCGTCTCCCCGCCCGCGCCCACCCCCCCTTCCCCGGTCATCGACCACATGGGCGCGGACCCGCTGTAACGCTCCGCGTTTCGCTGCGCGGCTGAGGCGGCACGCTCGCCGGGGCGGCCGTCGGGTGAACGCCCCGGGCGGAGCGTCCCGCGAACGCCTGCGGCGGGCCGTCGCGCGACGGCCGTTTGCCAACGGCCGGGGGCGGCGCGGTTGGTCAACGCCCCGGGTCGGGCGTGGCGCCCACAATCCGGGTCGTTCCGCGTACGCCTGCGGCGGGTCGCTGCGCGAGGGCTGCGGGTCGGCCGTTCCGCGAACGCCTCCGGCGGGCCGCTGCGCGGGGGCCGCGAGTCGGCGTTCCCGGGCAGGGCGCGGTGCGTCTGCGCCCGCGGCGGGCCGCCGCGCGGATGCCCGAGGTCGGCCGTTGCGCGGGGGCTTCGGGCCGAGTGCCGTGGCCCGGCTGTTTTCCGAACGGCCGGGGCCGTCGTGGCGTCGGTGCGTGCCCGTAGGCAGCGTTCGGTGGAGTGCGTCGTCAACGTCCGTGGCTGAGGCCGCACTTCGGTGGGAAGCGGGGTCCGGCACGGGGAAGGGCCGCGCCCGCCAGGGGCGTTGAGGGGGCCGTTCCGCAAGCGCCCGGTGGGGCCCGCCGGGGGCCCGCCGGGGCGGTACTGTCGCATGCGTGACGACCGACACCGGGGCCCGTGGCGAGCCCTTCGAGACCGACCGGCTGCGGCGGGGTGTGCTCGACGCCTGGGCCGCCTCCGCGGCCCGTTTCCGTGAGGACGCCAACGCCGAGGAGGACCTGGCCAGAGGCGGGTACCGCGACCGCGTGGTCACCGAGCTGGCGCAGAACGCCGCCGACGCCGCCGCCCGCGCGGGGCACCCCGGCCGGCTGCTGCTGTCGTTGCGCGACGGCGTCCTCACCGCCGCCAACACCGGCGCCCCGCTGGACGCCGTCGGCGTCGAGTCGCTGTCCACCCTGCGCGCCTCCGCCAAGCGCGACGACGCAGACCCCGCGGCCGGCGCGTCCGTGGGCCGCTTCGGCGTCGGGTTCGCCGCCGTCCTGGCCGTCTCCGACGCCCCCGCGATCGCCGGCGCCGCCGGGGCCGTGCGCTGGTCGCTGGCCGAGGCCGCCGAGCTGGCCCGCGCCGCCGCCGGGGACAGCCCGCGCCTGGCCGCCGAGCTGGACCGCAGGGCCGGGGGGCGGCACGCCGTCCCGCTGCTGCGCCTGCCCCTGCCCCACCCCGGGCCGCCGCCCGTGCCAGAGGGCTACGACACCGCCGTCACCCTGCCGTTGCGCGACGCCGCCGCCGAGGACCTGGTCACCCGCCTCCTCGACGCCGTGGACGACACGCTGCTGCTGACCCTGCCCGGCCTGGCCGATGTCACCGTCGTCACCCCGGGCGGCTCGCGCACCCTCACCCGCCGCCAGTTCGGCCCGTACACCCAGATCACCGAGGAGCCGGGCCCGGCCGGGAGCGCGGTGCGCTCCACCCGCTGGCGCGTGGCCACCGACAGCGGCCTGGCGGACCCCGAGCTCCTCCAGGACCGCCCGCTGGAGGAGCGGGAACGCCGCCACTGGTCCGTCACCTGGGCCGTTCCCGTGGACGCCGAGGGCTCGCCCGTGCCGCCCACGAGCGCCCCCGTCGTGCACGCCCCCACGCCCACCGACGACGCGCTGGGCCTGCCCGCGCTGCTGATCGCGGCGTTCCCCCTCGACCCCACGCGGCGGCACGTCGCGCCCGGCCCGCTCACCGACTTCCTGCTCGGCCGGGCCGCCGACGCCTACGCCGCGCTGCTGGCCGACTGGCGTCCGGTCACCGCCGACTCCCTCGGCCTGGTCCCCGGCCCCCTCGGGCGGGGCGAACTCGACGCCCGGCTGCGGGAGGCGGTGCTGCGGCGGCTGCCGGCCGCCGCGTTCCTGCCCAGCGCCGCCGAGGTGCCGGTCCCGCTGCGGCCCAGCGAGGCCGAGCTGGTCGAGGGCGCGGGGGGCGAGACCCTGACCGTGCTGGCCGACCTCGTCCCCGCGCTGCTGCCCGCCGGCCTGGAGCGCCGCGCCGAGCTGCGGGTGCTGGAGGTCGAGCGGGTCTCGCTGGGCGAGATCATCGACCGCCTGGCCGGGGTGGAACGCCCGCCCTCCTGGTGGCACCGCCTGTACGAGTCGCTGGCCGGCGTGGACCCCGAGCTGCTGACCGGCCTTCCCGTGCCCCTGGCCACCGGCGACGGGCGCACCACCCTCGGGCCGCGCCGCGTGCTGCTGCCCCTGCCGGGCACCGACCCCGCCGGGCTGGCCCGGCTCGGCCTGAAGGTGGCCCACCCCGAGGCCGCGCACCCGCTGCTGGAGAAGCTGGGCGCCGCCCCGGCCACCCCGCGCGCCGTCCTGTCCACCCCGCAGGTCCGCGCCGCGGTGGCGGCCTCCGCCGACCCGGAGGTCTGGGACGAGGAGGCCGTGCCGCCCGAGGAGCTGGCCGAGACGGTCCTCGCCCTGGCCCGGGACGCCGAGCTGGCGCCCGGCGAGGAGCCGTGGCTGGCCGCCCTGGGCCTGCCCGACGAGGACGGCGACCTCACCCCCGCGGGCGAACTGGTCTACCCCGGAAGCCTGTTCCAGCGGGTCATCCGGGAGGGCGAACTCGCCGCCTGCGACGGGGAGCTGGCCGAGCGCTGGGGCGAGGCGGCGCTGACCGCCGTCGGCGTGCAGGCCGACTTCGCGTTGATAGCGGCCGAGGATGTCGTCCTGGACCCCGACCAGTTGGAGCCGGGAGACGCGGACTGGGCCGAGCCCGACGACGTCGGCCTGCTGGACGTGGTGGACGTGTGGTGCGAGGACGTGCTCGACGCCCTGCCGCCCGCCTCCCTGCCCCCCGTGGCGCCGCAGCTCCTCGCCGTCCGCGACCTCGAACTCGTCGACGACGACCAGTGGCCTCTGGCCCTCGAACTGCTCTCCCGGCCCCCGTTCCGGCAGGCCCTGACCACGCCGCTGCGCGTGCGGATGCCCGACGGCACCCTCGAACGCGCCCGCCCCTACACCGCCTGGTGGCTGCGCGGCGCCCCCGTGCTGGGCGGGCGCCGCCCGGCGGGCCTGCGCTCGGCCGGCGGCGACCCGCTGCTGGCCGGGCTCTACGAGGAGGCCGACACCGCCGAGGCCGACGAGGAGGTGCTGCACGCCCTGGGCGTGCGCACCACCGCCCGCGCCCTGCTGGCCGAGCCGGGCGGGGCCGCCGACCTCCTGGCCCGCCTCGCGGACCCCGGACGCCCGGTCACCCCGGCCCAGTTGCACGGCCTGTACGCCCTGCTGGCCGGCCTCGACCCCGAGGCCGTCACCCTGCCCGAGGCGCTGCGCGCCGTCCGGGACGGCGCCCCGGCCGTGGTGGACGCCTCCGAGGCCCTGGTCGCGGACACCCCCGACCTGCTGCCGCTGGCCGCCGGCCTTCCCCTGCTGCCCGTCCCGCCCGCCCGGGCCGCCGCGCTGGCCGCCGTCCTGGACGTGCGCCCGCTGAGCGCCGCGCTTCCGGCCGTTCCCGCCGCCGAGGGCGTTGCCCGCGACGTGCCCGAGGCCGCCCGGGACCTGCTGGGGCCGGACGTTCCCGGCACCTACCGCGAGCACGACGAGCTGATCGTGGACGGCGTGGAGCTGGACTGGCGGCTCACCCCGGACGGCACGCTGCACGCCGCCACGGTCGAGGGCCTGGCCGCCGGGCTGGCCTGGGCGGCGGGGCAGTGGCCGCGCCGCTTCGAGCTGGCGGCGCTGCTGGAGGACCCGGAGCGGGCGGAGGAGCTGGAGACGGAGCGGTGGTTCGACTGAGCCGCGCCCGCGCGGGGGCGGCGGCCCTGGCCTGCCTCCTGCTCGCGGCCTGCTCGGGCTCCACGCCGGAATCCCCGGCCGCTCTGTGGGTCCCCGGGCCGGGAACGCCCTGGCAGTGGCAGCTCTCCGGCCGCCTGGACCTCACCGTGGACGTTCCCGTCTACGACATCGACGGCTTCGAGTCCACCGCCGAGGACGTCGCCGCCCTCCACGAGCGCGGCGTCCGCGTCATCTGCTACATCAACGCCGGCGCCTGGGAGGACTTCCGCCCCGACGCCGATGCCTTCCCCGGGGAGCTGCGCGGCGAGGGCAACGGCTGGGAGGGCGAACGCTGGCTCGACATCCGCGCCCTGGACACCCTCCGCCCGCTGATGGCCGCCCGCATGGACCTGTGCCGCGACAAGGGCTTCGACGCGGTCGAACCCGACCTCCTCGACGGCTATCTCAACGACACCGGCTTCCCGCTCACCGCCGGGGACCAGCTCGCCTACAACCGCATGATCGCCGACCTCGCCCACGAGCGCGGCCTCTCCGTCGGCCTGAAGAACGACCTCCCCCAAATCCCCGAGCTCGTCGACGACTTCGACTTCGCCGTCAACGAGGAATGCGCCGAGTTCGGCGAGTGCGACCGCCTCACCCCCTTCATCGAGGCCGGCAAGGCCGTCTTCCACGCGGAATACGCCCTGGCCCCCGAGGACTACTGCGCCGAAACGACCGCCCTGGGCCTGAGCTCCATGACCAAACGCCTCTCCCTGGACGCCTGGCGCGACCCCTGCCCGTGACGAGGCGCGCGGGCCGCGCGGGACGGCCCGCGTGCGTCAGTCCGCCGCGGGGCCGTCGTCCGGCTCCGTCGTCCGCGCGGCCCTGATCGCCGCGTCGCGGCGGCGGACGTACCACAGGCCCGGGAGGCCGCAGACGGAGCCGGCCAGGCAGGTCCAGATCCACCACTCATGGCCGTGGTCGGCGTACCAGCCGTAGAAGGGGACCTGGGCGACGAAGAGGACGCCCCAGGTCAGGACGCCGACGAGGATGGTGGCGACCACGTTGCCCTCCAGGGGCTCGGGTGCCTCCCGCTTGCCGCTTGTCCAGTCTCCCCAGCGCACGCGCCCACCCTACTCGCGGTACGGAAATGCGCGGCGCGCCCCTGGCGTCGTACTCTTTCGTTAGGCAAGCTAATGAGTGAGCCCGCAGACAGAAGCCCCAGAGCCCGAGAGAGTGAGCCGGTGCCCAAGCCCCACGCGACCCTGGACGGCCCCGAGGACGCCGCCGCGGTGAACACGCTGCGCGTCGCCGCCCAGCGCCTCAACCGCCGCATGCGCCACCTCAGCGTCGACCGCACCCTGACGCTCTCCGAGCTCTCGGCTCTGGGAACGCTGGACCGCTGCGGCGCCATGACCCCCGGCGAGCTGGCCCGCAAGGAGCACGTCCAGCCGCCCTCCATGACCCGCATCATCACGCTGCTCCAGGAGCGCGGCCTGGTCGCGCTCCGGCCGCACCCCGACGACCGGCGCCAGAAGCTCGTGGCCGCCACCGACCAGGCCGAGGCGATGCTGAAGGCCAGCCGCGGCAAGCGCAACGCCTGGCTGGCCGAGCTGGCCGAGGGCCTGGACGAGGACGAGTGGGCCACCCTGCGCGCCGCCGCCCCGATCCTGCACAAGCTGGCCCACCTGTGAGGGCCGCGCCCCGCGGCCCCACGCCCCGCCCCGCCACCACCGCACGAAGGAGGTTTACACGGTGAGTCCGGGACCCGGAGGAGACTCCGCACCCGCATCCCAGACCACGACGACCGCGACGACCAGCCCCCGCGTCTCCACCTTCGCCTCCCTCCGCGTCCGCAACTACCGCATCCATTACGTGGGTTCCGCGATATCGAACACCGGCACCTGGATGCAGCGCATCGCCCAGGACTGGCTGGTGCACGAGCTGACGGGCTCGGCCGCCGCCGTCGGCGTGACCACCGCGATGCAGTTCCTGCCGATGCTGCTCTTCGGCCTCTACGGCGGCGTCCTGGCCGACCGCTTCGACAAGCGCCGCCTGCTGCTGGCCACCCAGTCCGTCCTGGGCCTGACGGGCCTCGCCCTCGCCGCGCTCACCCTCAGCGGCGCGGTGAACGTCTACCACGTCTACGCCCTCGCCCTGGCCGTCGGCCTGGCCACGGTCGTCGACAACCCCGCCCGCCAGACCTTCGTCTCCGAGATCGTCGGCCCGCGCCTGCTGCGCAACGCCGTCTCGCTGAACTCCGCCAACTTCCAGTCCGCCCGCCTGGTCGGCCCCGCCGTCGCCGGCGTGGTGATCACCACCGTGGGCAGCGGCTGGGCGTTCCTCTACAACGGCCTGTCCTTCCTCGCCCCCGTGCTCGGCCTGCTGATGATGCGCACCGCCGAGCTGACCCCGGCCGAGCGCGCGCCGCGCGCCAAGGGGCAGCTCCGCGAGGGCCTGCGGTACGTCGGCAGCCGCCCCGAGCTGCTGTGGCCGATCACGCTGATCGGGTTCGTGGGGACGTTCGGCTACAACTTCCCGATCTGGCTGGTCGCCTTCACCGACCAGGTCTTCCACGCCGACGCCGGCACCTACGGCCTGCTCACCTCGCTGATGGCGGTCGGCTCGGTGACCGGCGCGCTGATCGCGGCCCGGCGCGGCAGCCGGCGGCTGCGGTTCACGGTCGCGGCGGCGGCCCTGTTCGGCGCGCTGCTGATGGTGGCGGCGCTGGCGCCCGCCTTCCTGGTCTTCGCGGCGCTGATGCCGGTGGTCGGCGTGGTCGCGATGACGTTCCAGGTGACGGTGAACGCCGGGGTGCAGCTCGCCAGCGACCCGGCGATGCGGGGCCGGGTGGTCAGCCTGATGATGATGGTCTTCGTCGGGGGAACGCCCTTCGGCGGCCCGCTGATGGGCTGGCTCTCGGACGAGTTCGGCGCCCGGACCGGCCTGCTGGCCGGCGGCGCGATCTGCGCGGCGGCCTCGGTCGCCGTCGCCCTGGTCCTGGCCAGGATCGGCGGCCTGCGCCTGCGCATCAGCCTGCGGGCCGGCCGCCGCGGCGTGGCCCTCGTCCCCCGCGACCCGGAGGAGCTGACGGCCCCGGCGTGAGCACGCCCGGGGGAGCGCGGCGTGGGAGCGCGCGTGGGCACGCCGGGGGCGGCCGGTGGAGGAACGCCCGGCGTGGGAGCGTCCGCGGCGCCGGGCGTACCGTGGTCCGCGTGAACGCCAAGACCCGCGCGCGGATCGTCAGCGCCGCCCTCCTGCTGCTCCTGGCCGTGGTCGCCCTGGCGGCGGCCTTCGGCTAGGAGGCGGGAGCGCGCTCGCAGCGCGGCGCGTCGTCCGGGGCCAGGGTGCCGGTGCGCAGGTCCTCGCGGTAGGCGCGGGCGGCGGCGATGACCGCGTCGAGGGCGTCGCGGGTGTGGAGCAGGTCCGCGATGTGCGCGGAGAGGCGCTCGCGCTCGCGCACCATCCGCAGCAGCGACAGCTCGGCGTTCTCCTCGCTGGGCGCCTCCACGCAGGGCAGCAGCTCGGCGATGGTGCTGCTGGAGAGGCCCGCCGCGTACAGCCGCCGCAGGAACGCGACCCGCTCGGCCTCGGCGTCCGTGTAGTGCCGCTGCCCGCCCGCGCTGCGGGTGCTGCGCAGCAGGCCCTGCTCCTCGTAGTACCGCAGGGAACGGACGCTGGCGCCGGTCCGCGCGGCCAGCTCACCGATGCGCATGCGACTCCCTGTCCGTGATGCGCGCCGTGATCGGCGCCGTGATCCGTGCCACATCGCGGGGGCCTGAACTTGCCCCTGACGTGGATGTCAGGTTTTAGCGTACCTCTCGTGCCCGGAAGCCGGGCGCTCCGCTCCACGAGGGAGTCCGACGTGACGACGCTTTTCGACAGCCACCGGCTCGGGGACCTGACCCTGCCCAACCGGGTGGTCATGGCCCCGATGACGCGTGTGCGGGCAGCCCCCGGCGGCCTGGCCACCCCCTCGATGGCCGCCTACTACGCCCAGCGGGCGACGGCCGGCCTGCTCGTCTCCGAGGGCGTGCAGCCCAGCCTGATCGGGCAGTCCAACCCCGGAACGCCCGGCCTGCACACCGACGAGCAGGCCGCCTCCTGGCGCCCGGTGACCGCCGCCGTGCACGCCAACGGTGGCCGCATCTTCGCCCAGCTCATGCACGGCGGGCGCGTCTCCCACCCCGACACCAACGGGCTCCAGCCGGTCGGGCCCTCGGCGGTCGCCGCCGCCGGGGAGGTGTTCACCCCCACCGGGCCCCAGCCGGCGCCGGTGCCGCGCGCGCTGGAGACGGCCGAGGTGCCCGAGCACGCCCGCTCGTACGCCGAGGCGGCCCGCCGCGCCCTCGACGCGGGCTTCGACGGCGTCGAACTGCACGGCGCCAACGGCTACTTGATCTCGCAGTTCCTTTCCTCCAACGCCAACCTGCGCACCGACCGCTACGGCGGCTCGATCGCCAACCGCGTCCGCTTCGCCGTCGAGGCCGCCGAGGCGACCGTCGAGGCCGTCGGCGCGGACCGGACCGGCATCCGCCTCTCCCCCGGCGCGGCGTTCTGGGGGGTGGAGGACCGCGAAGTCCCGGCGCTCTACGGGGAGTTGCTGCGCGAGCTGGCCCGGCTCGGCCTGGCCTACGTCCACCTGGAGGCCACGGCGGAGGAGGAGGTGCTGATCGGGCTGCGCCGGGCGTGGCCGGGCACCCTCATCATGAACCCGACGCTCCCGCAGGGGCCCAAGCAGACCGGGCGGGCCGAGGCCGGCCACTGGCTGGGCCTGGGCGCCGAACTCATCAGCTTCGGCCGGGCGTTCATCGCCAACCCCGACCTGGTCGAGCGCCTGCGCACCGGCCTGCCGCTGGCCCCCGCCGACGAGGCCACGTACTTCCAGGGCGGCGACGCGGGGTACCTGACGTACCCGGCGTACCAGTACACGGCCTGAGCCGGATGGGACCCGGCCGGACCGGACCCGACTCGACCGGGCGGCGCCGCACCCCGGAGCGCGCGACGCCGCCCGGCCACGGGCGTTACCAGGCGAAAGCCTCCGGCGAGGCGCCCGGGCCCGGGAAGATCTCCTCCAGCCCCGCCAGCACCTCCGCGCTCAGCTCCAGGTCCACCGCCCGCACCGCCGACTCCAACTGCTCGGCCACCCGCGGGCCGACGATCGGCCCGGTGACGCCGGGCCGGGTCAGCAGCCACGCCAGGGCGGCCTCGCCGGGGGCCAGGCCGTGCTTGTCCAGCAGGTCCTCGTACGCCTGCACCTGCGCCCGCAGCGAGCTGTTGGCCAGCGCGTCGGCGGAACGCCCGGAGGTGCTGCGGGAGCCGCCGCCCTCCCGCTCCTTGCGGATCGCGCCGCCCAGCAGGCCGCCGTGCAGCGGCGACCACGGGATCACGCCCAGGCCGTAGCCCTCGGCAGCCGGGATGACCTCCATCTCGGCGCGGCGCTCGGCGAGGTTGTAGAGGCACTGCTCGCTGACCAGGCCCAGGGAGCCGCGGCGCGCGGCGGTCTCGTTGGCCCGGGCGATGTGCCAGCCGGCGAAGTTGCTCGACCCCGCGTAGAGGATCTTGCCCTGCTGCACCAGCACCTCGATGGCCTGCCAGATCTCCTCCCACGGGGTGCGGCGGTCCACGTGGTGGAACTGGTAGAGGTCGATGTGGTCCGTGCGCAGCCGCCGGAGGCTGGCGTCCACGGCGCGGCGGATGTTGAGCGCCGACAGCCGGTCGAAGTTCGGCCAGGTCCGCTCGCCGTCGGGGCCCATCGAGCCGTAGACCTTGGTGGCCAGCACGACCTTCTCGCGCCGCCCGCCGCCCTGCGCGAACCAGCTCCCGATGATCTCCTCGGTGCGCCCCTTGTCCGGGCCCCAGCCGTAGACGTTGGCGGTGTCGAAGAAGTTGACCCCCGCCTCCAGCGCCGCGTCCATGATCGCGTGCGAGTCCGCCTCGTCCGTCTGCGGCCCGAAGTTCATGGTCCCCAGGACCAGCCGGCTGACCTTGAGCCCCGTACGTCCCAGCTGCGTGTATTTCATGCCGCCCAGCCAACGCCCTGGAGCCCGCTCCAGGCAAGAGCGGCCGCCGCGTCCGGGGACGTGGCGGCCGCTCTTTGTGTGTTCCCCCGTAACGGAAGGGTCACTGGCCGGCGCGGGCGCGCAGGCCCGCGAGGGCGGCGGCGACCAGGGCGGCGAGGAAGCCGAGGGTCACCAGGTAGATGCCGATGCCGGAGGAGAGGTCGAACACCTCCAGGGCCATGTCGATCTGCTCGGAGGTCGCGCCCTGGTCCTCCAGGTCCGCGCGGGCCAGCCGCTCGGGGTCGAAGACGTTGAGGAACGCGAAGATCGCGCCGATGAGGGCCGGGATGCCGGCCGCGGCGGCGAGGACGATCTTCTTCTGCTGGAAGGCGGCGGCGAACAGGGCCACGGCCAGGATCGCGGCGATCAGCGTGAAGACGCCGTCGCCCACCATGCCGTTGGCGGAATCCGACCCGCCGCCCAGGTCCTCCGGGGCCTCCGCCGTGATCCAGGGCAGGAAGGTGCCCAGGAACGCCAGGGCGGAGCCCGCCAGGCCGACGATCAGGAGGGTGCGGAGCTGCTGGCTGATGCCGGCGCCGGGCCCGGCCGGGGCCGGGGGCGGGGGCGGGAAGCCGGGCGCCTGGCCCGGCTGCTGCGGGGTTTGTCCGAAGTCACTCATGCCGCGAGAACCTAGGGACGGGCGGTTACCGGCCGCAACACGCGTGACTGCTTTGTGCCCAATGGCGGATATATCTTCGCGAAACGGCCGTGCCGCGGGCTCAGGAAGACCATGGCCGTCAGCGGATCGTGACCGGGGCAGTGGCAGGCTTGTCCGCATGCCGTCGCGTTCGTTCCTCTCCGCCGCCGTGGGTGCCGCCGCCGCCCTGTGTCTCGCCGCGCCCGCCGCGGCCGTTTCCCAGGAGCAGGAGGAGGGCGGCGCGCCGGAGGAGTTCACGATCAGCGATCCGCGGATCACGGAGGCCAGCGGCCTGGTCGCGAGCGGGCTGCACCCGGGGGTGTACTGGACGCACAACGACCAGGACGTGGCCCCCAACCTCTACGCCGTGGACAGCGCGACCGGCGAGACCGTGGCCACCGTGACGCTGGCCGGGGTGACCGGCCGCGACATGGAGGCGATATCGCGGGGGCCTGACGGGGCGCTGTACGTCGGGGACATCGGGGACAACGACGGGGTGGAGTGGCCGGAGGTGTGGATCTACCGGCTGCCCGAGCCGGAGGAGCTGGCCGACGCCACGGTGACGCCCGAGGTGTTCACGGTGCGCTACGCCGACGGCCCGCGCGACGCCGAGGCGCTGATGGTCCACCCCGGGACCGGCCGGGTCTGGATCGCCGATAAGCAGGACGACGGCACCGGCGCGCTGTACGCCGGGCCCGAGGAGCTGTCGGCCTCCGGCGTGAACGTCTTCGAGCCGGTCGCGGACATCGACCTCTGGGTCACCGACGGGGCGTTCTCCCCGGACGGCTCCCGGCTGATGCTGCGCGGGTACTTCACCACGCAGATGTACCGGTGGCGCGGGGACGGCGAGGATCCGGAGCCGCTGGCGCAGCGGATCGTGCCGCGCGGGCCGACGCAGGGCGAGGCTGTGGCGTTCTCCCCGGACGGGCGGACGCTGCTCTTCGGCGGCGAGGGGGCGGGCAGCGAGGTCGAGCCGGCGCCGCTGACGGGGCAGACGCGGCCCGATTCGGTGGCCGCCGAGGACGAGGCGGCGGAGGAGACGCCGCCGGGGCGGGAGGACGGCCGGGAGGGCCGGGACCGCGCGGAGGCCGGGAGCGGCGACGGGGGCGGGGACGGGGAGGGCGGCGTCTCGGTCACCGTCACCACCGCTGTGATACTTGCCGCTGTCGTGGTACTCGGGGCCCGTTCCCTGCGGCGGCGCCGGTCCTCGTGACATGCTTCGGGCAACGCGCTACGCCGCCCCGCCCGTTACCGCCCCGAGGTGACCCATGACGTACGCCCGCCGTCTGGCCACCGGCGCCCTGGCGCTGCCGCTCGTGCTGCTGCCCGCGGCCGTGGCGCGCGCAGACTCGCTGCCCGGGCCATCGCTCCCGGCCTCCCACCACGCGGAGTTCCGCGTAGGGGCCCCCGAAGTGCCGGAGGCGAGCCCCGAGTTCGCGCCCGCGCCCCGCCCCGAGCTGGCGGACACGGGCCTGCCGGCGGCGCTCCCGGCGTTCGCCCTGCTGGCGGCGCTCGCCCTGCTCGCGGGCGCCTGCGTCACGGTCGCCACCCGGCGCCGCGGCTGACGGGCGGCCGGTGGACACCGCGGTCTGGGTCGCCGCCCTCACCGGGGCCACCGCCATCCTGGCGAGCTGGGTCACCAACCGGGGCAACGCCCGGGCCGCGCGCATCCAGGCGAACGCGGCGGCCGACACCCAGCGGCGCTCGGAGCAGCGCGACAGCCGCCGCACCGCCTACCTGGACCTGATCGAACGGGTGCATGAGATGGCCGAGTTCTACTGGGTCGTCTCGGACACGCTGAAGCTTCAGGACCCGGGGGAGCGGCGCGCGGCGCGCAAGGAGCTGCTGATCCGCGAACGCCAGGAGTACGCGCGCTTCCGGCGCTGCGTGCGGCTGATCGACCTGGAGGGCCCGCCGCAGGCCGCGGAGGCGGCGCGCGAACTGCGGGAGCACGCGCGGTCGTTCTGGGTGGCGCTGCGGGCCCTGGCCGACGACGCGGTCACGGGCGAGGAACTGGCCGCCGCGGAGCGGGAGTTCCAGGAGTGCTACGGGCCGTACTGGGAGGCGTTCGAGCGGTTCATCCAGGTGGCGCGCGAGGTGCTGCGCACCACCTGAGCCGCAACGACCCTCCCTGCGCGGGACGTTCAGGTTGCCAGCCCGTCGCGCAGGACCGCCATCACCCGGGCCGTGCGTTCGGGCGGGGCGCACTCCGCGAGCCAGCCCACGGCCTTGGCGGCGGTGAGCAGGTCCTCGGCGTCCACGTCCGCGCGGACCGCGCCCGCCTCCTGCGCGCGGGCCAGCAGCCGGCCGAGCGAGGCGGCCATCGCGGCGGAGGCGGCGTGCACCTCGGAGTCGGCGTTCTCCATGGCGTTCAGCACCGTGCCGGGGACTGCGCACCAGGCGCTGGAGCGCAGCGAGAAGCGCTCCAGCCAGTCGGACAGGGCGCGGGCGGGGTCCGGCGCGTCCAGCGCGGCCTCGGCCTCGGCGCGCAGCGCGTCCAGGCCCTCCTGGAGGGCGGCCTCCAGCAGCGCCTCCCGGCTGGGGAAGTGCCGGTAGAGGGTGCCGATGCCCACCCCGGCGCGCCGGGCCACCTCGCGCAGGGACACGTCGGTGCCCTGCTCGGCGATGACGCGCCGCGCGACGTCCAGCAGCGTCTGGCGGTTGCGCCGCGCGTCGGCGCGCAGCTCCGTGCCCGCGTCCGGCATGTGCGGTCCTCCCGGTGTCGGTCCTTCTCGATGCGTGCCCCGGGCCCCTGCCCCGCCGGGCCCCGATCAATCGGAGCAGTGCTCCGTAGGGTGGTGCCCCGCAGGGTCCGGAGCGGCGCTCCGGTTCCGCGCCCTTCTCTCCCCACCCGCGCCGCGTGCTGACGGTGACCGCGCTGGGCTCGTTCCGACGACTCGGCCCGCAGATGAGACCACGCCGGACCCCGGCCCGTCCCCCGCCCGCGATTCCCGGCCGCGGGCCAAGGTCCGCGGACCGCTCTCCCCGGCCGGCGGGAGAGACGGGTGGTAGAACTGAGCCCATGCCCACCGGACCGACGCCGGCCGCGGGCCCACGCGGGCGCGGCCGGCCGCGCAACCTCCCGGCCGAGGAGTTCCGCGTCCGGGTCCTGGCGGCGGCGCGCCGGGCGTTCGCCGTCCACGGCATGCAGGCGAGCGTGGAGGGCATCGCCCGCGACGCCGGGGTGTCACGGCGGTCGGTCTACGAGCAGTTCGGCGATAAGCGGGCGTTGTTCGGCCACGTGCTGGAGGACCTGCGCGAGCGGGCGGACCGGGCGATCGGCGAAGCCTTCGCCGACGACCGGGAGATGGAGCTCACCGACTGGGTCCGCAACGGCTATCGCTGGCTGTTCAGGTTCCTCGCGGAGAACCCTGAGGCCCGGGCGATCGGGGAGCTGGCGGAGGAGCTGGGCCACCCGGTCTCCGAGTACCTCCGCGGGCGCTACGCCGAGGCGGTCGGCGCGGCCAGCCGCCGGCGCTGGGCCGAGGCGGGCATCGACATCGGCCGGGTCGACGTCCTCCTCATGGCCCTGTACTCCGCCATGACCGACGCGGCGGTCAAGCTGAAGTGGCCCGGCGCCAGGCCGGAGGACGAGGATGTGATCAACCTCCTCACCGAGTTCACCGCGGGCGGCCTGATCCGGCTGGCCGTCGAGGCACCCGACGCCCTCGCCAGGCTCCGGCCCGGCGCCGCCGGGTGAACGGGGCCGGTCAGCAGGTGCTGCGGGGCGTGCGGCCGGCGAACCGGTCCGCGAGCCAGGCGCCCGAGTGCTCGGCGGCGTCCCCGGTCGCCGCGACGTGGGAGAGCACGAAGGGGAAGGTGTGCAGCGTCCGGAACTCGACGGTGCTGCCCCGCGCGCACCAGTCCCGGGCCAGCCGCGTGCCGAGCCGGTAGGGGACCAGGTCGTCGGTGAGGGGGTGCTCGATGAGGACCGGAGCGTCCGGCGTGAGGGTGCCGATGCGCTGTTCGTCGGCGAGCCTGCGGAACGGCCCCGCGGTGAGGTGGTCGGCGAGGGGGCGGCCGTCGGCGGTGATCGACGAGGTGCGCAGGAAGGGGTAGCGGAAGCCGATCTCCATCGTGCACAGGCCGCGGACGCTGTCGAGGATGCCCCGGCCGCGGTCGTTGAGCAGGCTGCCGTCCACGTCCAGTTCCGGATAGGCGGCGTTGGCGCCGAGGAGGGCGAGGGAGAGGATGCCGCCGGCGTAGCCGCCGTCGGTCTTCCGGGCCACCTCGGTGATGTCCGTGGGCGCGGCGCCGACGTACACGCCGCGCAGGTCCAGTTCGGGGGCGTAGTCGGGGGCCAGCTCCGCGGCTGCGGCGGAGGCGCCGCCGCTCTGTGAATAGCCGGTGATGCCCACCGGGCCGTCGTCCGCCAGGCCGGCCCCGGGCAGGCGCTGGGCCGCGCGGAGGACGTCCAGCATGGCGCGGGCCTGGGGGAGCCGGGCCATGAAGGTGGGGTCGCCCGGGGTGCCGCTGCCCTGGAAGTCGGTCTGCGCGACGGCGAAGCCGCGCTCTAGGAGGGGGTTGACGAAGACGCCGCGCTGGATGGCCAGGGCGTCGGAGCGGCCCTCGCCGGCCATGGTGCGGGAGAGCGCGCACTCGTCGCCGGCGCCGACGGTGGCGGAGCCGTAGGCGACGATGGGCCGCGGTCCCGGCCCTGGCCACGGCTCGTCCGGGACCAGGACGGTGCCGGTCACGGGGACGGGGGCGCCGTCGATGTCCCGGGAGAGGTACATGACGCGGGTGGCCTGGGCGCCGCCGTCCACGTAGGAGACGGGCTCGGACCGGATCACATCGCCGTCCCGCCCGGCCGGGAGGGGCGCGGGCGGCTGGTAGAAGTCCCCGGCCGCGCCGGCCGCCGGACCGGCGACGGCCACGGCCACCACCGCCCCCGCCGCGACGCAGACCGAGGCCAGGGTGGCGGCCAGGCCGCGCCGTATCACTCCGGACATCCGCACACTCCTTGCTCAGCCGCCGACGAGAGCCGAGAGCGGAGGGGGCCGGACGGGGGTGCGCCGGCGATATTTCCCTCCATGGTGAGCGAAAAGACTGGCCCCCGCCTCCCGGGCTGTCAACGCCCCCGTGCCACGGCCCGGTTCTTTGCTCACCCGGCGGAACTCCGCCCCGCCGCGTTCATCCGCGGGCGCGCACGCCCGCCCCCGCTTCGGGCCCGGACGCCTGGCGTTCGGCCGCCGCGTTCCCGAGGAAGGTCTCGATGCCGTCCAGGATGCGGGTCAGGCCGAAGCGGAGCATGTCCTCCTCGGCCACCGAGAAGGCGTCCTCCGTGAGGGAGAAGACGTGCGGGTAGGCGCCGGAGGCCATCGCGGACTCCATCAGGGGAACCTGAGCGGCCCAGAAGTCCTCGTCGCTGATGCCGGTCTCCTCCGCGGCCAGGCGGCTGAGGACGTGCTGGCGCGCGATCCCCGTGATGAACGAGTCAAGCGTCATGATCACGCTGATCCGCTCCCGGCTGCCCAGGCCCAGGCCGTCCAGGGCGCCGAGCGCGAAGTCCAGGCCGAGGAGGGTGTTGGGGCCCAGCAGCGGGCGGGACTGGTTGACCTGGAGGAGCCAGGGGTGGGCGCGGTAGAGGCGGTAGGTCGTCTCGCCGATCAGCTGGAGCACGGCCCGCCAGTCCTTCCCGGCCCGCCCCTCGCGTTGTTCCCGGGCGGCGCGGACCTCGGCCGGGGGCCCCGAGACGTGGTCCACCATCAGGTCGAGCAGCTCGCCCTTGCCGGGGACGTACCGGTAGAGCGACATCGTGCCCACGCCCAGCTCGGCCGCGACCCGGCGCATCGACAGGGCCGCCAGGCCCTCCCGGTCGGCCAGGTGAACGGCCGCGCCGACGATCCCCTCCAGCGTGAGCGCCGGCTTCGGGCCCCGGCCCGACCGCTCGGGGCCCCGCCACATCAGCTCCAGGCTGCGGCCGATGTCGCTGCGGTGGCGGCCGGCGGGCGGGTTCGTCATGCCGGGGTCCCTCCGTCTCGTTCCAGGTCCCGGGGTGAGCAGGGGAACACTTTTACTGGGTACGCCGTACGCTAAGGTGAGTACATCGTACTCGGTTGCTGGGGAGGCGGCGGACGACATGGCGGAGTACTCGGTGATCACCGAGGGCCTGCGCAAGCGCTTCGGCGACACGGCGGCCCTCGACGGCCTCGACCTCGCCGTGCCGCGCGGCACGGTCTGCGGCGTGCTCGGGCCGAACGGCGCGGGCAAGAGCACCTCGGTCCGCATCCTGTCCACCCTCCTGCGCGCCGACCGGGGCCGCGCCGAGGTGGCCGGCTGCGACGTGCGCACCCAGCCCCGCGCGGTGCGCCGGCGGATCGGCCTGGCCGGGCAGCACCCGGCCGTGGACGAGATCCTGACCGCCCGCCAGAACCTCTGCCTCTTCGGGCGGCTCTTCCACCTCGACCACGCGACGGCCCGGCGGCGGGCGGACGAGCTGCTGGCCCGCTTCAGCCTCACCGCTGCGGCGGACAAGCAGGTCAAGGGCTTCAGCGGCGGCATGCGGCGGCGGCTCGACCTGGCCGCCGCGATGATCCTGGCCCCCGAGGTGCTCTTCCTCGACGAGCCGACCACCGGCCTGGACCCGCGCGCCCGCGCGGAGGTCTGGGAGGTGGTGCGCGGGCTCACCGACCAGGGCACGACCGTGCTCCTCACCACCCACTACCTGGACGAGGCCGACCGCCTCTCCGACCGGATCGTCGTCATCGACCAGGGCCGCAAGATCACCGAGGACACCCCGGCCGGGCTCAAGCGCGCGGTCGGCGGCGACCGCGTGGAGGTCGTTCTGCACGAGCCGGCCCACCTGCCGGCCACCGTCGCGGCCGTGGGGGCGGTGGCGCGCGGGGTCGCCCCGGTGGTGGACGAGGAGGCGCTGCGCGTGCACGCGCCGGTCAGCGACGGCGTGAGCGCGCTCACCGAGGTCGCGCGCCGCCTCCAGGAAGCCGGCGCGAGCGTCGCGGACATCGGCCTGCGCCGGCCCACCATGGACGAGGTCTTCCTGCGGCTGACCGGCCGGGCCGTGCCCAAGCCCCCGCCCGTCGACCCGCGCGGCCGGCACCGCAAGGTCTCCCCGCGCCGGGCCGCCCGCGAGCAGGCGGCCCGCGAGAAGGCGGAGCGCGAGTGGGCCGAGCGGCAGCGGATCGAGGGCGAGTGGGTGGCCGCGCGCGAGGACTCGGGCGCGGGCCCCGCCCCGGGCGCGGCCCCGGCGGCTCCCGCCGCGACCCGCGCCGCCCATGAAGCCGACCGACACGGAAACGGGGTGAGCGCCGCATGAGTGCGCCGCCGATGCCCGCCTTCACGCCCCCCGGCGCCGCCCCCCGGGACGAGGAGCGGCGGCTGTACTGGGCGGTGATGGATAGCTGGACCATCGCCCGGGCCGAGCTGACCCACCTGGCCAAGCAGCCCGCCATGATCGCCTGGGGCCTGGGCTTCCCCATCGTGTCGGTCCTGCTGTTCGTGTACGTCTTCGGCAGCGCGATGAACGTCGGCCCCGGCATGGACTACGAGGACTACGCCATGCCCGGCATGTTCGCCATGACCATGGCGTTCGGCTTCATGAACACGGCCGTGGCCGTCGTCGTCCAGAAGGACCGCGGGGTCACCGACCGGTTCCGCTCGATGCCGATGGCCCCCTCGGCAGTCGTCGCCGGGCGCGGCGCCGCCGACCTGCTGATGGCCGCCGTGGACCTGACGGTGATGGCGCTGCTCGCCCTCCTCGTCGGCTGGCGCTCGGACGGCGGCCTGCCCGCGGCGCTGGGCGCGTTCCTCCTGCTGATCCTGCTGCGCTTCTCCCTGACCTGGGTCGGGGTCTACCTCGGCCTGCTGGTCCCCAACCAGGAGGCGGCCGGCAGCCTCTTCGCCGTCGCCTTCCCCTTCGGGATGATCTCCTCCGTCTTCACCCCGCCCGAGCTGATGCCCGACTGGCTGGGCACCATCGCCACCTGGAACCCCGTCTCGGCCACGGCCAACGCCGTCCGCGACCTCTTCGGCAACCCCATCCCCACCGGCGGGAGCTGGGTGGAGGAGCACGCCCTTCTGATGGCCGTGGTCTGGCCCGTCATCATCACGGCGATCTTCCTGCCCCTGGCCGTGCGCCGCTACCAGGACCTGGGGCGCTGAGCCGGGCCCCGGAGCCAGGCGGCGCGAACGCGACGGCGCCCCGGACGCCCGTGGGGGAACGGGAGCCGGGGCGCCGCCGTCAGCCGTGCGCGCCCAGGGCGGCTACAGGCGTTCCGCCACGTAGTCCACGCAGCGGGTCAAAGCCTCCACGTCCTCCGGGTCGATCGCCGGGAACATCGCGATGCGGAGCTGGTTGCGGCCGAGCTTGCGGTAGGGCTCGGTGTCCACGATGCCGTTGGCGCGCAGGACCTTGGCGATGGCCGCCGCGTCCACGCTCTCGGCGAAGTCGATCGTGCCCACGACCTGGGAACGCTGCGCCGGGTCGGTCACGAACGGCGTGGCGAACTCCGACTTCTCCGCCCAGCCGTAGAGCCGCGAGGCGGAGTCCGCCGTCCGCGCGGTGGCCCACGCGAGCCCGCCCTGGCCGTTGATCCACTCCAACTGGTCGGCCAGCAGGAAGAGGGTGGTCAGCGCCGGGGTGTTGTAGGTCTGGTTCTTGCGGGAGTTGTCGATCGCGGTCGGCAGCGAGAAGAACTCCGGGATGTGGCGGCCCGAGGCCGCGATCCGGTCGGCCCGCTCCAGCGCCGCGGGGGAGAAGACCCCCAGCCACAGGCCGCCGTCGGCCGCGAAGGACTTCTGCGGCGCGAAGTAGTAGACGTCCGTCTCCGCGATGTCCACGGTCAGGCCGCCCGCCCCCGAGGTGGCGTCCACCAGCACCAGCGCCCCGGCGTCCGCGCCCGGCACCCGCTGCACCGGAGCCGCCACGCCGGTGGACGTCTCGTTGTGCGTCAGGCCGTACGCGTCCACGCCGCGCTCGGCGCGCGGCTGCGGGTGCGTGCCGGCGTTCGCCGTGACGACCGTCGGCTCGTCCAGCCACGGCGCCAGGCTGGCCGCCTTGGCGAACTTCGAGGAGAACTCCCCGAACGACAGGTGCTGCGACTTCGCCTCGATCAGCCCGTGCGTCGCGATGTCCCAGAACGCGGTGGTGCCGCCGTTGCCGAGCACCACCTCGTAGCCCTCGGGCAGCGAGAACAGCGCGCTCACGCCGTCCCGCACGCGGCCGACCAGGTTCTTGACCGGGGCCTGGCGGTGGGAGGTGCCGAGCAGCGAGGAACCGGTCGCGGCGAGGGCGCCCAGCGCCTCCGTCCGCACCTTGGAGGGGCCCGACCCGAACCGGCCGTCGGCGGGCTTGATGTCAGCGGGAATCTGGATATCGGCCACGAGGCGGAGCGTAGCCCCTCGGACGCCGGACCCGCACCTCAGGTCCGGCGTCCGACTGTCCGCGGGGCGGGCGTACGACTATCCGCCCGGTCACCGGCCGGCCCTCAGGCGGCCCCGCGCAGCAGGACCGGCAGTTCCGCCAGGTCGTTCTGGGTGACGATCGGCAGGTTGCGTATCTCCTCGTCCGGCACCGCCAGCGCCAGCCCGGGGAAACGCCCGAAGAGCGCCGGCAGCGCGATCCGCGCCTCCAGGCGGGCCAGGGCCGCGCCGGGGCAGATGTGCGGGCCGTGCCCGAAGCTCAGGTGCCGGATCGGGCCCGGCCGGGTCACGTCGAAGCGGTCGGCCGTGGGCCCGTGCTGCTCCTCGTCCCAGCCGATCGCGTGGTACGAGATCACCAGGCCCTCGCCGGCCGCGATCACCGCGTCCCCGACCTCGACGTCCTCCGTGGCGAACCGCATCAGCAGGTGCACCGAGGGCGTGTTCCAGCGCAGCGTCTCCTCGATCACCGCCTCCCAGGGGACCTCGCCTGCCAGGACCAGCGCGAGCTGGTCCGGGTTGTTCAGCAACGCCCGCACCGCGTGCGTGATCAGGCTGATCGTCGTCTCGTGCCCGGCCGCGACCATCGCCTTGAGGTTGCCCGTGACCTCCTCGTCGGTCAGCGGCTCCCCGCCGTCCTCCGCCACCAGCAGCGCCGTCGTCAGGTCCGCCGCCTCGGCCGCGGGGTCCGCCCCGCCCAGCGCGGCCTTCTTCTCCGCCACCATCGCGGAGAAGAACGCGTCCAGCTCGTCGATCACCGCCAGCCGCTCCTCCTGCGGGGTCAGCATCGAGAAGAACGCCTTGTACAGCCGGTGCAGCCGCGGGTGCTCGCCCGGGTCCACGCCCATCAGGTGGCTGACCACCGCCATCGGCAGCGGCAGCGCGAACACCGCCTTCAGGTCCACCGGCCCGCCCCCGGCCTCCTCCCCCCGCGCGGCCAGCTCCTCAAGCAGACGGCCGGTGATCTCCTCGATCACCGGCCGCAGTTCCTCCACCCGCCGCGCCGTCACGGCCTGGGCCGTCTTGGCCCGCAGCCGCCGGTGCTCCGCCCCGTCCACCGTGAACATCGAACGCCCGGCGTCGATCATCCCTATCAGGGGCCACTGCCGCGTCACCACGCCCTCGCGCCACAGGCGCCAGACCCCGATGTCCTTCACCAGCCTCGGGTCCGTCAGCAGCCGCCTCGCCTCGGCGTGCCTCGTGACCGTCCACGCGGGAACGCCCCCCGGCAGCTCGATCCGGGCCAGCGGGCCCGTCTCGCGCAGCCGTCTGGTCTCCCCGTGCAGGTCCCGCACCAGCGGGTCGAGCACCAGGTCCGGGGCGGGGGGCGCGTGGGTCGTTGCGGTGGTCGTTGCGGTGGTCGTTCCCGTGGCTCCGGTGACGGGGCAGGTCATCTTGGGCCTCCATCGGGTCTGAGGGTTCCGGTGGTGGGGGTCGGGGTGAAGCGGACGGGCAGCGCCGTCATCCCGCGCAGGAACGGGGACGGGCGCCGGCGCAGCGTTTCGGGCGGCACCGCGAGGTCGATGTCGGGCAGGCGGTCGAGCAGCACCTCAAGGCCGGTGCGGGCGATGGTCTCGGAGATCTCCTGGGCCGGGAAGGGGCAGCGGAACTCCCCGTGCGAGAAGGCGAAATGGGCGCTGTTCCCGTGCAGATGGCGGCCCCCCGCGCTGCCGAGGCCGCCGCCCGCGCCGTACCCGCCGCCGTAGGAGCTGCCGCCGTAGGACGCGGCGCCGTACCCGCCGTACGCCGCGTACCCCCCGGGCGCCGCCTGGCCGGGCTCGTGGACCTGCGGGTCGCCGTGCGCGCCCTGGAGGCCCAGCAGCAGCAGGTCCCCGGCGCGCAGCCGGCGCCCGGCGAGGTAGGTGTCGCGGGAGGTCCAGCGCCCGGCGAGGATCTGGGTGGGGGTGTCCTCCCACAGCACCTCGTTCATGGCGTGGCCCACGCTGTGCCGGCCGCCGGTGAGCGAGGCGGCGAACCGGCCGTCGGTGAGCATCAGGCGCAGCGAGTTCCCGATCCAGTCGGCGGTCGGGAGGTGGCCGGCGGCCGTGATCGCCTGGAGGTCGAGCAGGTACTCCTCGTCCGTGAAATCCGCCCCGCCCACCGCCAGCATCCGCGAGGCGATGTCGGCGCCGGGCGCGGCCCGCTTGGCGGCGACCAGCCGCGTCATCGCGGCCGTCAGGTACTGGTGGCCGGCCAGCGCGTCCCGCCCGCCGTCCGCGAGGGCGTTCATCGCGTCGGCCAGGTCCGGGCCCTCGGCGTCGGGGAAGCCGACGACCCGGGCCAGCACCAGGATGGGCAGCCGCCGGGCGTAGGCCCCGATCAGCTCGGCCTCACCAAGGCCGCAGAACGCGTCGATCAGCGCGTCCGCCACGTACTCGGCGTGCCGGCGCAGCTCGGAGGCGTCCACGCCTTCGAGGGCGGGGACGACCATGTCCACGTGCCGCTTGTGCTCCGCGCCGACCGTGTAATAGATCGACGGCTGGCGGCGGTTGATCATGGGCAGCAGCGGCCAGTCCTCGGGGATGTTCGGCCACTGGTTCCACAGGCCCATGTCCCGCGTGAAGAGGGTGGTGTCGCCCGTGACCTGGTGCAGCTCGCGGTAGCCGATCACCAGCCAGGCCGGGATGTCCCCCGGCAGCAGCACCGGCACCACGGCCCCGTGCCGCTGCCGCATCTCCCGGTACAGCTCGGCGGGGTCGGTGTGGAAGCGCGGTCCGCTGAGGGGAACCGGCCCGTCCGGCAGGCCGGTTGGACGGGGCTTGGCGGTCACGGCGTGATCTCCCGGGCGGCGTTGGGGACGTGGTCGGCGTTGGGGGCGTCGTCGGCGGCGCGGTCCGCCGCGAGGGTCTGGAGGTAGCGGACCAGCGCGATCAGCACGTCCTTGCTGGACTGCCGGGAGCGGGCGTCGCACTCCACCAGCGGGATGCCGTCGGCCAGGTCCAGGGCCTCGCGGACCTCCTGCGCGGTGTACGACGGCCCGCCGAAGTCGTTGCGCGCCACGATGAACGGCGTGCCGTGCTGCTCCAGCCGGTCGATGGCGTACCAGGAGTCCGCCAGCCGCCGGGTGTCCACGAGGACCACCGCGCCCAGCGTTCCGGTGAAGAGCCGGTCCCACAGAAACCAGAAACGTTCCTGTCCCGGCGCCCCGAACAGGTACAGCACGGTCCGCTCGTTGAGGCTGATCCGTCCGAAGTCGAAGGCCACGGTGGTGGAACGCTTGGCCCCGACGCCGGTCGTGTCGTCCACGTCCTGGCCGGCCCGGGTCATGACCTCCTCGGTGTGCAGCGGCCGGATGTCGCTGACCGAGCCGACGAGGGTGGTCTTCCCGACGCCGAAGCCGCCGACGATCACGATCTTCAGGCCGTTCTCGGCCGTCCGTCCCAGCGAGGTGCCCAGGATGGGAGGGTCATCAGAGATTGCGGAGTCCAACGAGCACCTGCTCCAGGATGTTGGTGTCGGGGGGACCGGACCGGCCGGAGGCCGCCGTGCGCGGGTGGCGCGCGGTGATCCGGCCCATGGCCAGCAGGTCGGACAGCAGGATGCGCACGATCGTCACCGGCAGCCGCAGGTGCGCGGCGACCTCCACGACGGCCGTGGGTCGCCGGCACAGGTCCAGGATCAGCGCGTGCTCCGACTGCATGCCCGGCGCGGGCTCGCACTCGCTCACCACCAGGGTGACCAGGTCAAAGGCGTCCGAATCCGCCCGGCTGCGGCCCCCGGTGAGGGTGTACAGCCGGTCGGGGGCGTCGTCCCGGCCGAAGCGGGTCATGCCGGGCCGTCGCCTTCGCCGAGCCGCGGCCCCACGCTCATGTGCTCGCCGAGCTGCTCCACCAGCTCGTTCATGTTGTGCCCGACCAGGCCGGCGTCGGCCTCGGCCCCGGCGACCACGGCCAGGTGGGCGCCCTCGCCGGCCTCCACGATGAACAGGATGCCGCCGTAGAACTCCGTCATCGACTGCCGCACCCCGCCGGTGCCGTCGCCGAACTCGATGGACGCGCCGTGCGCCAGGCTCTGGATCCCGGCCGCGATGGCGGCGAGCTGGTCCGCCTGGTCCTTGCCGATCCCGGGGGAACGGCTCAGCCGCAGGCCGTCCCGCGAGAGCACCAGGGCGTGCCGGGCGCCGGGGGTGCGGTCGATCAGGCGCTCCAGCAGCCAGTCGAGCGAGACCCCCGTGGTGGGTGCGGTCATGGTGTGTCGTCCTCCGGGAGGGAAGGAGCCGGGGTGGACTCGGGCCGGGTGTCCTGGTCGCCCCGCACCGCGCGGCGGAACGCGCCGAGGCGGGCCGCCGACTCGGCCGGCGAGGACGCCGCCGCCGCGGGGCGCGGCTGCGGCTGGGGCGGCACGCCGTGCGGATGCCCGCCGGCCGCGAGGGTACGGCCACGCCGCCGCTTGGGCAGGCCGCTGTCGCTGTACTCCACGTACCCGTCCGACTCCCCGAACCGGCCCCGGCCCCCGTGCTCGTGCCCCGCGCGCGCCGGGCCGTCGCCCTCGGCGCTCGCCTGCTCGGGGGCAACGCCCGCGGCTGCGGCCGGGCCGGTGGCGGCGGGCGCGCCGGTTCCGGCGCTTGCCGGCCCTCCGGACGGGGCACCGGGGCCCGGGGCTGTGTGCGCTGCACTGCCGGCACCCGTCCGGCCGGTGTCGACGGCCGGGCCTCCGGCCGTCGCGCCCGGGACGGGGATCGCGCGCGCCGCGCGGGCGGGGTCGGCGCTCCCGGCACCTGCCCGGTCGGGGGTAACGGCCGGGGTTGCCGTGCCGGTACCGGCGGCGCGCGCCTCGGCGTTGGCGCCCTGACGTGCGGGGTCGGCGGGCGTTGCGCCGGTCCCGGCGCTTGCCCGGTCGGGGTCAACGTCCGGGGTTGCCGTGCCGTGGACGGCGTGGCCGCCGCCGGGGGTGCGGACACCGGCGCCGGTACCGGCGGTTGGGGCCGCGGTGCGCGCTTCGACGCCCGCCGGCGGGTCGGGGGCCACCCGGCCCCCGATGCTCATGCCACGGGCGGGGCCGGCGCCCTCGCCTGGGCGCTGGAGTCCGGTCCCCGGGGGGGAGTCGATCGCATCGCCGCGGGAGACGATCCCGTCGACGGCGGACCTCCCCCCGCCGCTCACCGCGTCGCCCAGACCGGCCCGGGTGCCGGCCGCGCGCGTACCCGCAGGAAAGTCGGCGTCCGCGGTCCGGCCGAGGCCGACCCGGGTCCCGGCCGCGCCCGTCCCGGGCGCGCC
This sequence comes from Streptomyces boetiae, assembly GCF_031845405.1. Lineage (NCBI taxonomy): Bacteria > Bacillati > Actinomycetota > Actinomycetes > Kitasatosporales > Streptomycetaceae > Streptomyces > Streptomyces boetiae. The sequence goes on along the minus strand of NZ_JAVREN010000001.1, from coordinate 49,364 downwards.
GGGAGCGGGGTGCGATCCGGCGCTGCGGCTGCCGGTGCCGGGCCCGTCCGCTCCGATTCCGCCCGCGCCGGCTGGGCCAGTGCCCGCCGGGGAGTCGGCGTCCGCGGCCCCGCCGACGGCGGGCCGGGGCCCGGGCGCGCCGGAGGCCGAGAGGCCGGACGGGAACTCCCCGCCGGGGGTGGCGTCCGCGCGCTCCCGCGCACCGGCCGTGCCGGAGGCCGAGAGGCCGGACGGGAACTCCCCGCCGGGGGTGGCGTCCGCGCGCTCCCGCGCACCGGCCGTGCCGGAGGCGGTGAGGCCGGACCGGGCGCCCGTGTCCGGGGTCGCCTCCGCGCCGTCACGGTCGCCGCTGCGCCAGCCGTCCGTTCCGATTCCGTCCGCGCCGGACCTGCCCACGGCGGTGAAGGGGTCCGCGACCCCGTCGCCGGGCCGGCCGCCGCCGCTCGCGCCGCCCCTGCGCGGCAGCGCGGGCGCGGAGGAGCCGTCGTCCGTCCGGGCAGCAGCCTGCGGGGGCACCCGCGACGCGTCGGCGGGCCGGGGCGCCCGGATCGCCCCGTCCACCGCCGAGGCCGCGGCCTCGGGTGACGGCCCGCCCAGGGCATTGCTCAAAGCACTCGCCGCCGGCGCCGGGACGACAGGGCGCGCCCCGGCCCCCGGCCGCGACAGCAGCTCCTGCGGGATCATCATCAGCGCGCCCGTGCCGCCGCGCGCGGAGGGGCGGAAGGAGACCTTCAGGCCGTGCTTGCGGGCCAGCGCGCCGACGACGGCCAGGCCCAGGCGCGTGCCGGAGAGGCGCGAGAGGTCCATCGGCCCCTCGGGAGAGACGGCGGCCTCCGCGCGCCGCAGCGCGACCTCGCTCATCACCAGGCCACTGTCCTCCACCGTCAGCACCACGCCCGCCGGCACCTCCTCGGCGTAGACGTGCACCTCGGCGGTGGGGGGAGAGAAGTTCGCGGCGTTGTCCAGGAGTTCGGCGAGCGCGTGCATCACGCCCTCCGCCGCGTGCCCGGCGACCGCGACGTTGACGGCGGCGTGCAGCCGGATGCGCTGGTACCCGCCGATGCGGCCCATCGCGCCGCGCAGCACGGACTCCATCGGGATCGGCTTGGCCCAGCGGCGCCCCGAGCGCGCCCCGGTGAGCACGGCCACGCTGTCCGCCAGGCGCCCGGCCTGCGCGGTGCGGTGGTCCAGGTGCAGGAGGTCGCCCAGGACCTCCTCGTCGCTGTGCCGGTGCTCCATCTCCCGCAGGTCCGCGAGCATGCTGGTCGCCAGCGCCTGCATCCGCCCGGCCGCGTTCGCCGCCGAGGCCAGCGTCGCGGCCTTGGCGCCCTCGCCGCGCGCCACCTCCGCGGCCAGTGTCCGCAGCACGCTGCGCGCCGCCTCGTCGCGCGGCTGCGGCAGGCCCGCCAGCGCCGTGTCCGCCGCCGCGCCCTCGCGCAGCCGCGCCACGACGGCGGGCACGGTCGCGTCGGCCAGCTCGGTCCACTCCCGCCGCGCTTCCCGGAGGGAACGCCCCAGCGCGCGCCCGCGCGCCAGGGCCCACACGGCGGTGGTGACGGCGGCGGTCAGCAGCAGGGCCGCGGCGCCCGCGCCCCAGGTCACCTCCTGCCGGAACGACTCGGGGGCGGCCAGGACCGCCCCCAGACACGCCGCCGCGGTGACTGTGACGCCGGTGGCCAGAGCGAGCAGCGTCGGCCGCAGGGGGGAACGCTCCGTCATGAGTCGAAGACCTCGCGGACGGGAGGGGGCGATGGTGAGAGCGGACGGGAACCACTCAATTACGCAACACTATAGGAGGGTTCGGCGAGGCGTGGGGAAACTCTGTGATAGAGACGCGTGTTGCTCATGTGCTGACGGAACTCGCCGGGCCCCGACGCGCACATGAGGGCGCGAACGCGTGCCCGCGCACAAAGCCGCCCGCGCGCCCCCGCCACCCTCCGGCCCGCACTTCGCGTTCACCGCGCCCGCCGCGGGCGTTCACCCAGTGGCCCCGCCTGTCCGGGACCGCGCGCCGCACGCATACGCGCGGCCCCCGCCCCGGAGTGACAGGCTGTCCGCATGGCACGACACGCACCGAACGAACCGCTGATCCGCGAGCTGCGCGCCGCGGTGGCCGGCGAGGTCGCGGGCGACGCCGCCAGCCGCGCCCTGGTCACCATGGACGCCTCCAACCACCGCCGCGTGCCGCTCGCCGTCGTCGCCCCGCGCGACGCGGAGGACGTGGCCGCGGCCCTGGCCGTCGCCCGCGCGCACGGCGCCCCGGTCCTCGCGCGCGGCGCCGGCACCAGCATCGCCGGGCAGGCCACCGGCACCGGCGTCGTCCTGGACTTCACCCGCCACATGCACCGCGTCCTGTCCGTGGACCCCGAGGCGCGCACCGCCACCGTCCAGCCCGGCGCGATCTGCGACCGGCTGCGCGAGGCCGCCGCCCCGCACGGGCTGACGTTCGGCCCCGACCCCTCCACGCACGCCCGCTGCACCCTCGGCGGCATGATCGGCAACAACTCCTGCGGCGCCCACTCCGTCGCCTGGGGCACCACCGCCGACAGCGTCCACGCGCTGTCCGTCCTCACCTACCGCGGCGAGACCGCCCGCCTGGCCAGGGGAGTTGCGAACGGCGCCACCCAGGTCCCGCCCGCGCTGCGCCGCGGCGTCGAGGAACTGGTCGCGGCCCGGCTCGCCCTGCTGCGCACCGGCTACCCCGACCTGCCGCGCCGCATCTCCGGCTACGCGCTGGACGAGCTGCTGCCGGAGAAGGGCCGCGACTGGGCGCGGGCGTTCACCGGCAGCGAGGGAACGCTGGGCGTGCTGACCGAGGCCACCGTGCGGCTGGTCCGTCCCCCCGCGGCGCGGGCCCTGGCCGTTCTGGCCTACGCGGACGAGTCGGCCGCCGCCGACGCCGCGGCCGGGCTGCTGCCCCACGGGCCGCTGACCGTCGAGGGCATGGCCGCCGACCTCCTGGCGGGCGCGGGTCACGAGCTGCTTCCTCCGGGCGGGGCCTGGCTGTTCGCGGAGGCGGGCGGGGAGACGGATGCCGCCGCGCGCGCCGCCGCCGAGGCCCTGGGGCGTGCCGGGAACGCCCGCGCGCACGCCGTCGTGACCGCGCCGGAGGCCCAACGCGCCCTGTGGCGGCTGCGGGAGGACGCCGCAGGCCTGTCCACCCGCATGCCCGACGGCGGCGAGGCGTGGCCCGGCTGGGAGGACTGCGCGGTGCCCCCGGCCCGACTCGGGGCGTACTTGCGGGAATTCAGGGGGCTGCTGCGCGACCACGGGCTGCGCGGCACGCCGTACGGGCACTTCGGGGACGGCTGCATCCACATCCGCATCGACTTCGACCTGCTCAGCGCCGAAGGCGTCGCCCGCTACCGGGCGTTCGCGGAGGAGCTGGCGGGCCTGGTCGCCGCGCACGGCGGCTCGCTCTCCGGCGAGCACGGCGACGGCATGGCCCGCGCCGAGCTGCTGCCGCGCCTGTACGGGGACGAACTCGTCGCGGCCTTTACCGAGTTCAAGGACCTGTGGGACCCGGACGGCGGCCTCAACCCCGGCGTCCTGGCGCGGCCCGCGCCGCTGGACTCCCACCTGCGCTTCGACGGGCTGCCGCGACGGCCGCTGCCCATGGCGTTCGCCTACCCGGAGGACGGGGGCGACTTCTCGGCCGCCGTGCGGCGCTGCGTCGGCGTGGCCAAGTGCCGTGACACGCAGCCGCGTTCGCCCGCCGACTCCTCGGTGATGTGCCCCTCCTACCGGGTCACCGGGGAGGAACGCCACTCCACGCGCGGCCGGGCCAGGCTGCTGCACGAGATGCTGACCGGCGAAGTGATCACCGGCGGCTGGCGCTCGGAGGAGGTGCACGAGGCCCTGGACCTGTGCCTGTCCTGCAAGGGCTGCCACAGCGACTGCCCGGTCGGGGTCGACATGGCCACGTACAAGGCGGAGTTCCTGCACCACCACTACGCCGGACGCCTGCGCCCGGCCGCCCACTACGCCCTGGGCCGCCTGCCGCGCTGGCTGGCCCTGACCGCGGCGCTGCGCCTGGCCCCGGCCGCCAACGCCGCCGCCGGCGTTCCCCCGCTCGCCGCCCTCGCCAAGCGCCTGGCCGGGGTCGCGCCACAGCGCCCGATCCCGCCGCTGGCCCGCGAGCCCTTCAGCCGCTGGTGGTCCCGTCAGTCCCCGGTTGGCCCTCCCGCCGTCCTCCTCTTCCCGGACACCTTCACCAACTACCTCTCCCCGTCCGCCGGTTCGGCCGCCGTCCGCGTCCTGACCGCCGCTGGCCTTCCCCCGGCGCTCCCTCAGCGCCCGGTCTGCTGCGGCCTCACCTACATCACCACCGGCCAACTCGACCAGGCCCGCGCGGTGTTGCGCCGTACCCTCGACCGGCTCCCCCTCGCGGGCGACCTCCCGGTCACCGTCCTCGAACCCCCCTGCGCCGCCGCCCTGCGCACCGACCTCCCCGCCCTCCTCCCCGACGACCCGCGCGCCGCCCAACTGGCCTCCCGCGTCCTGACGTTCGCCGAAGCCCTCGAACGCCACGCCCCCGCCTGGGACCCGCCCCGCCTGAACCGCCCCGTCGCCGGCCAGACCCACTGCCACCAGCACGCCGTCCTCGGCGACACCCCCGACCGCCGCCTGCGCGAACGAGCAGGCCTCCACGGCCCGTTGTCCGGCGGCTGCTGCGGCCTCGCCGGCAACTTCGGCTTCGAACGCGCCCACTGGGACGTCTCCGTCGCCTGCGCCGAAGACACCCTCCTCCCCTCCGTCCGCGCCGCCACCCCCGACACCCTCCTCCTCGCCGACGGCTACTCCTGCCGCACCCAACTCACCCACCTCGGCGGCCACCGCTCCTACCACCTGGCGGAAGCCCTGGCCTCGGGGCTGTAGACGCGCTCCCCGGGGGAACGCCCTGTCCGGAAACCGCCAGCCCGGGGCGTTCCGGCGGGGCAGCATCGGCCGTATGCACCCTGCGCCCCCTACCGCCGACCTGGCCGCCGCCCTCGACGCGACGGGCTGCGCGCTGACCGAACCCCTCCTCACCGCCGAGGAGTGCCGGGAGCTGGCCGCGCTGTACGACGACGCCGAGGGCGGCCGTTTCCGGGCCACCGTGGACATGGCGCGGCACCGGTTCGGCTCCGGCGCCTACCGGTACTTCGCCCACCCGCTGCCGCCCGCCGTCGCCGCGCTGCGGGCCTCGATGTACGCGCGCCTGCTGCCCGTGGCCCGGGACTGGGCCGCCCGCCTGGGCCGCCCCGCGCCCTGGCCGGACACGCTGGAGGAGTGGCTGGAGCTGTGCCACGCCGCCGGGCAGACCCGCCCCACCGCCATCCTGCTGCGCTACGGCCCCGGCGACTGGAACGCCCTGCACCGCGACCTGTACGGGGACCTGGTCTTCCCGCTCCAGGTCGTCATCGGCCTCGACGAGCCGGAAACGGACTACACGGGCGGCGCGTTCCTGCTGGTCGAGCAGCGCCCCCGCGCCCAGTCCCGCGGCACCGCCGTCACCCTCCCGCGCGGCCACGGCCTGGCGTTCACCACCCGCGACCGCCCCGTCCCCTCCACCCGCGGCTGGTCCGCGGCCCCCGTCCGCCACGGCGTCAGCACCCTCACCTCCGGCCACCGCCACACCCTCGGCCTGGTCCTCCACGACGCGGCCTGAGCCGGCCGGCTCCGCCCCGCGGGCGCCCGCGGCAGGCGTCCTCACACCGAGAAGGAGATCACCCGCTCCGGCCGCACCCGCACGATCAGGCGGCGCTCCTCGGGGCTCTCGTTCGGCGGGTCCTGACCCAGGTACTTGTGGGACAGGCGGCGCGGCAGCTCCTTGTCCGGGTCCTCGATCAGCTCGGCCCGGCCGCGGATCTCGACCGAGCGGTAGGGGTTGTCGAGCGCGAAGACGGTGAGGCTTACGCGCGGGTCGGCCGCGAGGTTGCGCGCCTTGCGGCGGTGCGCCGTGGTCGAGAAGACCACCGCGTCCTCCTCGCGGTCGATCCACACCACCGAGGTCTGCGGCGCGCCGCCGGGCAGCAGCGTCGCGACCGTGGCGAAGTTCTTCCCGTCGAGGATCGCGCGGGTGCTCTCGTCGAAGTCCTGGAAGGGGGTCGCGCTCACGGCCGTTCTCCTCGCCTCGCGCCGGTGTCGGCATCGTGCCGGGTCAACGCCCCGCGCCGCGCGCCCCATTCCCGTTCAGCATTCCCGTTCACCGCCCCGCGTCCCCCGCCAGCCCCCGCAGCACCGCGCGCTCCACCGGCGAGAACGCCCCGTCCTGCCGCTCCAGATCCAGCGGCGCCACGGGCTCCAGCGGCGGCTGCGCCAGGAAGCGGGGCTCCCGGCCCCGGTGCGGCTGCGCGGCGTGGATCAGGAAGGGGTGGCACAGGAACACGTCCCCGGCCTCTCCGATCGCGAGCGCGGTCTCCCGGTCCGGCGCGTCCAGCCGCCCCGCCTTCTCCAACTCCCCGCACAGCTCGAAGAATTCGCGCCCCGCCTCTCCGGCCGGCGCCAGGAACGGCGGGACGTCCAGGTGCGAGCCCACCTTGATCCGCGTCGGCGCGTCGTCCGGCCCGACGTCGGAGAAGAGGAAGAGCATCAGCAACGCCCGCCCGCGTGAGCGGAGGTTGATCCGCCAGCTCCCGTCCTCGCCCGCGAAGCTCGCGTCCAGGTGCCAGCCCGCGTCCCCGGGGTCATCGGGGTGCGGGAAGCGGATCGGGAACGTCCCCATGCCGCGCCGCGGCACCCACCGCCCCGCCCCGACCAGCCGGTCGAACGCCTCACGCAACGCCGGAGCGTCGGCCGCCCGCTGGAACGGCTCGGCCGCCGACCCCCCGATCCGCACAACGGGCTGCGTCCACCCCGCCGGGTCCTGCGGCGAGAGCCCCATCAACTCCCAGAGCGCGTCCCGGCATTCCTCCGCCACCTCACGCGGGAACGCCCCCGGCAGCCGCACGAACCCCTCCGCGACAAACCGCTCCACATCATCGTCCTTCAGCACCCACCCACCCTCCCGGCCCGCCGCCGAACCCCTCAACCGCTTTTCCCGCGCCCCCGGCGCGGGTCCACCTTCCGCGAGGCCCACAGCGCGGTGGCGGGCCGCATGGTGAAGGTTTCGCCGCCCCCGAACTCCAGCCGCCGCGCGCCCAGTCCGAGCAGCGTCATGTTCTCCACGGTCAACGCCGGCCCACCCACGAGGATCGTGTCCCCACAGCGGACGGTGCGCGGGTCCACGAGCACGGGCACGCTGACCCTAGCCCCGCCGAGCACCGCGCGGCTGTAGATCAAGTCCCCGCAGTCCGGGCAGCTTTGCCCGTCCGGGCCGTTGCGCAACGGCCCCGGGTGAGCCTGGCCGCATCAGCAACACGGAGTCGGGACGGCTCGGCGTGAGCGGCGAGCGCGTCAGGACGCTCGCAGACGTCTACGCCTGCGCGGATCAGGCGTACGTGGAGGCCCTGGCGGAAATGGCCGACCTCCGGGTCAAAGGGTGGTGGGAGGACTACGCAGGCAAGATCGGCGCCGCCGCCCTGGACCTTGCCGAGCTGGAGCATCACGCGTGTGCCCTCCGCAACTTCGGCGTCGCGCACCTTCCAGGTCTGCTGCAAACCGAGGAGTACGCACGGGCGGTCTTCGGCACCGCGATCCCCGAGCATCTGCCTGCCCAACTTCGGCTCGGCCTGTCGTTCCGGATGCGCCGCCGGGACGTTCTGGACCGCGACGATCCACCCCAGTGCACTTTCCTGGTCCACGAGTTGGCGCTGCGCCTGGACTTCGGCGGGCCAGCCGTGATGCGGCTCCAGTTGAACAGACTGCTGGAGGCATCCGAGCGCCCCGGCATCGAAGTGCGCGCCATTCCCATCGCGGCAGGAGGATTTGCCATGGTCGGGGCATCGTCGATCGAGTACGCGGACGGTCCTGTGCCGCAACTGGACACGGTCGTCTACGACACGGCGACGGGCGCCCACTTCCTCGATGCTCCCGCCGTCCTCGACAAGTACCGGACCGTGCTCCGTAGGATGGAGAGGATCGCGCTCAGCCGAAGCGCCACGCGCGACTTCGTGAGCAACATCGTCAAGCAACTGTGAAGGGTCGGCGGTGACGGACCTACGTTGGCAGAAGTCCTCCTACTCCATGCAGGAGCTGGAGAACAACTGCGTCGAGCTCAGCCGGGACGCCGAACACCTGCTCCTCCGCGAGTCCGACACCCCCGATGTCGTAGCCGTCACCACCCCCACCCGCCTCGCCGCCCTCCTCCGCGCCAGCAAGGCCGGCGCGTTCGACCGGCTCGGCTGACGGGAGCTGCTCCGGTCAGCCGGAGTGCGTGCGGATGGTCGGTTCCGCCCGGGTCGCGCCGTCGATGAGTCCTTCCAGCGCTGGGTCCGGCCACGGCCTGTCGTCGCGGAGATCGCGGCGGCGGCCTTGGGTGATGTCAGCGTAGAGAGCGGGGTGCGGGCCGGCCGGGTCGCCTCGGTAGTCGGTGATGCGGTGGCCGGTCCAGGCTCAGTACAGGGCGGCGCCCAGGGCGAACAGCTCGGCGGCGGGGGTGAGTTCCGCGTGCTGGTCCTCGCCGGTGGCCAGGAGACGTGCGGCAAGTTCCGGGGCGATGACGTGGACGAGGCCGCCCCGGTAGGGGAAGGGCAGCGGCAGACCGGGGTCGTGCTGGGCGAGGTCGTAGTCGATGAACTCGACCCGGCCGGCCGGGCAGGACGAGGGCGTTCTCGGCCTGCATGTCGCCGTGCAGCCAGCCCGCCCGGTGCAACTCCCGCAGCGCGTCGAACGCGGCGCCGGCCGCCGCGCGCATCTGCGGGCGCTGCGCCTCGGGAACGGCGGCCCAGCCGCGGGCGGGGGCAAAGACTTCCTACAGGGAGCGGCCCTCCAGCCAGGGGAGTGCCAGCCACCGGCCGTTGTCCGAGGCGGAGTGGCGGACGCCGGGATGGAGACCCTGGCGGTGCCGCAGTTCGTACGCGGCGGTCTCGTGGCCGAGGTGGCCGCGCGCGCCGGGCAGCGCAGTCTTGATGGTCCATTCCCCGGCCCGCCAGGTGTCGGCGCCTTTGCGGCCGGTGAGGTGCTTGGCCGGGGCGTCGATGCCGAGAGCGTCCAGGGCGGCGCGCACCAGCGCGTGAGCGGGCGGGGTGGGTTCCACGGCCGGGGGCTCCGAAGGGGTCGGCGGGGTGCCGGTCGCTTCAGTCGGCCAGCCCGTCGAGGGTAGCGAGTCCGGTGGCCCGCTGGTACGCGATCAGGCCGGCCCGCAGGCCGGTGAGGCTCCAGCGGGCGCCGTGCCGCACGGCAGCCCGCTGGTACAGCGTGAGGATGTCGGGTCCGGGCAGGGGGCGGGCGGCCTGCCGCAGGACGGCGGGCAGGGTGATGACGTCGATGAGGCCGGTGATGTCCGGGCGCAGCGTCTCTACGTCCAGCAGCGCGAGGCGGCCGTCGGTGCGGCGGCGGAGGTGCTCGGGCTTGAGGTCGAGGTGGCCGACGGGGATGTGGTCGGGGCCGTGGGCGTCCAGGAGCAGGGCGAGGACGGTGGACCAGGCCGCGGGGTCGGGCAGCCATGCCTGTGCCGGGCTGGCGGCGAGGCGCCGTCGTGCAGGCTCAGGCGGTGGGGCGGCGGGCCCTCGGGGAGCAGTCGCGCGCACGCCTCGGCGAGCCGGGCCGCCTCGGCGGGGGTGGCGTACAGGCCCAGGCGGACGCTGAACGGCCGGGCGCCGGGGGCGGGTTGGGTCACGCGGGGCCTCCGGTTCCGGGCGGGGGGGTGAGCAGCGGTTCGAGGAGGGCGAGGAGTTCGGCCCGGCGGGCCGGGTCGGGGGCGCTCTCGGGGACGAGGTCGGGGACGGAGCGGCGGAGCTGGAGGACGCCGAGCAGCAGGGCGTAGAGGGCCACGACGCGGCGGCGGGCCTCGGCGGGCGGCCACCCCATGCGTTCGAGGACCGAGGCGAAGAACGCCATCCGCTCCCGCGTCACGGCGCGCGTCACCCGGGCGACGTCGGGGTCGGCGCAGTGCGCGACGAGGGCCGGTTCGAGCCCGGCGGCCAGCTCGTCGTCCAGCGCCTCGTCCACCAGGAAGCGCGCCTGCCGCACGGGGTCGTCCAACGCGCTCGCGCGGGCGAGCAGTTCGGTGCTGGAGCGGCGGCGCCACTCCTCCAGGGCATCGATGAGCAGGGCGCGGCGGTCGGCGAAGTGCCAGTAGAAGCTGCCCCGGGTGGCGCCCAGTTCCCGGGCGAGCACGTCCACGCGCAGGCCGTCCACTCCGGAGCGGGCCAGGGCGGCGAGGGCGGCGGCGATCCAGTCCTCGCGGCTGAGCCGGGGGCGGGAGCGGGCCGGCGTCCGGGCTCGGGAGTCGGCTCGGGGACGGGGGTGCGCGGGTGGGGCCATGGACCGTACAGTACTGTACGGTCGGAACCATGCAGAACTGTACGGAATGCTGGAGGCACCCATGCCACGTCCGCTGGTCGGGCCGCTGCTGGGCGGGATAGCGGCGCTGCACGTCGCCGCCGTCGCCGTGTTCTACGACGGGGGCGCGGGGGAGATCCTGCGCGCCGGCGTGATCGACGGCGCGCCGGACGCGCCGGAGGAGCCGGACGCCGCGTTCTGGTACCTGTGCGCCGGGCTTCTGCTCGCCGCGCTCGGCGCGCTGGTGTGGCGGGCGGAGCGCGCGCAGGCCCGCGCGGTGCCGGCGTGGCTGGGGTGGTCGCTGATCGGGGTGGGACTGGCGGGGGCGCTGGTGAAACCCGCCTCGCCCTTTCTCGTCTTCGTGCTGGTGGGCGTTCTCGCGCTGCGACGGAGGCCGGCGCGGGCCGCGCGACCAGGCACGCCGCCGGTCGCGGGGCGGTAACCGGCCGCCGGGGGCGGCCCCGTGGCGCGTCCCGGACCCTCCCCGCCCCGGGACGAACGCGGCCCGAAGCTCTAGCATCGCGTCATGGCCACCACCGAGCTGATCCGGATCGTCTCACGCTCCTCACCCATGGCGCTCGCCCAGGTCGAGCGGGTCCGCGCCGAACTCGCCGCGCGCCACCCCGGCATCCGCACCGAGGTCGTTCCCGTCACCACCAGCGGCGACCGGTGGATGGGCGATCTCAGCCGCCTCGGCGGAAAAGGGGCCTTCACCAAGGAGGTTGACGCCGCGCTGCTCGCCGGGGAGGCCGACCTGGCCGTCCACTGCCTCAAGGATGTCCCGGCCGACCGGCCGCTCCCGGCCGGCACCGTGTTCGCCGCCTACCTCGAACGCGACGACATCCGCGACGCGTTGATCGACCCGCGCGGCCGGACGCTGGACGAGCTGCCGCCCGGCACGCGGATCGGCACGTCCTCCGTGCGCCGGATCGCCCAACTCGCCGCCACGCACCCGGACCTGAGATGCGTCCCGATGCGCGGCAACGCCAACCGCCGCCTGGCCAAGCTCGACGCGGGGGAGGCCGACGCCCTGCTGCTGGCCGTCTCCGGCCTCGAACGCATCGGCGAGACCGGCCGCATCAGCGAGATCCTGTCCGTGGAGACGATGTGCCCGCCGGTCGGCGCGGGCGTCCTGGCCCTCCAGTGCCGGGCCGACGACGCGACCACCATCGACACGGTCAGCGCCCTGGGCCACCCGGCGACGTGGCGCGAGGCGACAGCCGAGCGGATGTTCCTCCACGTCCTGCAGGGCCACTGCAACTCCCCGATCGCGGGCTACGCGCGTGCGGAGCGGGACGGCCGCCTCTCGCTGCGCGGCCGGGTCTTCTCGCCCGACGGCAAGCAGGTGCTCGACGTCCACGAGTGGGCGGGCCCCCTCAGCCCCGAGGACCTGGGCGCCTCCGCGGCCCTGACCCTCAAGCGCCAGGGGGCGCAGGAGCTGATCGCGTCCATCCCGCACTGAGGCCGCCGCCACGGCCCCGCGGGCGGGCGGGCCCCGGCGGCCTCAACCCGCGGCCGGCGGGTTCGCGGATTCGGCGGCGCGGCGGTATTCGGCGTTGATGCGCTGGGCTTCTTCGAGCTGGTCTTCGAGGATGATGATGCGGCAGGCGGCCTCGATGGGGGTGCCCTGGTCGACGAGTTCCCGGGCGCGGGCGGCGATGCGCAGTTGGTAGCGGGAGTAGCGGCGGTGGCCGCCCTCGGAGCGGAGCGGGGTGATGAGGCGGGCCTCTCCGATCGCGCGGAGGAAGCCCTGGCTGGTGCCGAGTATTTCGGCGGCCCGGCCCATCGTGTAGGCGGGGTAGTCGTCGTCTTCAAGGCGGTCGTACGAGTTATCTGCTGTCATTTGCACCCCTCTGTGGAACGCGTGGAGGGGCCCTGGTGCCGTACGGCACCAGGGCCCCGAAGGAACTGCTAAACCATCTGCCGGCCTCGGTCCTGCGCCGGCTTCGTGTTTCCGCGGACCCGGCCTGCGTGCTGCCGGGGGCGCGAGGATCGCGGTTGCTTGACCGGAGACCACCTCACTATCGATGTCCTGCGGTACCCGGGCTCGAGACCTACGCCCGGGCGATCCTGATGGCGCGGGTTCCTCCGTTCTTCCCTCGGTGATTCTCACTTGCTCATCCAGCGGGACCGTCGCTGTGCCAGCCGCGGCCCCGCTCACGGCGGCCCCTGATCACTGCGGGCCACCCGGTCCGGCCGTCAGTCCCGTCGCCGTCCTGCAACCGCTCTGGCTTCGGAACTCCACCGCCGCACCGTCCTGCGAACTGCTTGTCCTGCCGGCCGGCAGTCCATCTCTGCCAGGCCCCGATGACTCTCTGGGTACAAGAGAAACCCTACCCACGCCACCGCCCTATGTCTACTCCGGCCGCGATAGATTTCCGGGCGTCCGGCGGTGAGGTAATCATTCCCGAGGAGCGAGGGAGGGCGGGAGCAGGGCCGTCACGGCCGGGTCGACGGGTCGTGCCCCTCCTGCGGGGCGGCGATCGTTCCACGGGCGACCACGGCCGTGTGCCCCGCGACCGAGACGGCCGTCAGGCGGCCGTTGGCCGTGGTCGCGGTGGCCTCGATGTGGCTCGGGCGGCCCATGGCAACGCCCTGGGTGATCGTGAGGGTGTGGGCGCCGTCGGGGTGGGGGCTGCGCTGGGTGAGGGCGGCGGCCAGGCCCGCGCAGGCGGAGCCGGTGGCGGGGTCCTCGACGATGCCGGCGCCGGGGACGAAGGCCCGCGCGTGGACCCGGCCGCCCGCGCGGAACTCGCCCGCGAAGACGTAGAAGTTGGGGGACCAGCCCGCGGCCGGGCCCGCCGCCCAGGCGGCGTGGTGGAAGGCCGCGCGGTCCACCGCCCCCGGGTCCGCCAGCCGGACGTAGCAGAAGCCGAGCCCGACCCCGCCGTACCAGACCTCCTCGACCTCGGGGGCGGCCAGCGAGAGAGCCGCGGCGACGGCCCCCGGGTCGGGGGACGCCTCGGGGGCCTCGTAGGGGGCGTTCAGGGTCAGGCGGGCGTGGCCGCCGTCCACGTCCACGGCGACGACCCCGACGTTCTCCTCGAAGAGCAGCCGCCCGCCGGGCGGCGGGCCCTCGTGCGCGGCGAGGACCACGGCCGTTCCGACCGTCGGGTGGCCCGCGAACGGCAGCTCGGCCGTCGGCGTGAAGATCCGGACCCGGTGGGTGTGGGCCGGGTCCTCGGGCGGCAGCACGAAGGAGGTCTCGGAGAAGTTGAACTCGCGGGCCAGGGTCTGCATGGCCCGGTCGGACAGGCCGCGCGCGTCGGGCAGGACGGCGAGCTGGTTGCCGCCGAAGGGGCGGTCGGTGAAGACGTCGGCGAGGTAGAAGATGTGGTCCACGCCGGACCAGCCTAGGCGGAGCCCCCCGCGCTCCCTTGAGCCCGCGCCTCAGCCCGTGCCCGGCGCGCGCCTAGTGCGCCCCGTGATCCTCGATCCCCGCGATCCCGCGCGGCGGCGGGCCGACGTAGCGGGCGGAGGGGCGGATCAGCCTGCCTGTACGTTTCTGCTCCAGGATGTGGGCGGACCAGCCGGCCGTCCTGGCACACGTGAACATCGCCGTGAACATGTGCGCCGGGACCTCCGCGAAGTCGAGCACGATCGCGGCCCAGAACTCCACGTTCGTGGCCAGCACCCGGTCCGGCCGACGGGCGCCCAGCTCGGCCAGCGCGGCGCGTTCCAGGGCTTCCGCCACCTCGAACCGGGGCGCGCCCAGCTCGCGCGCCGTGCGCCGCAGCACGCGCGCCCGGGGGTCCTCGGCGCGGTAGACGCGGTGACCGAAGCCCATCAGGCGCTCGCCCGCGTCCAGCTTGCTGCGGACGTACGCCTCGGCGTCGCCACTGCGTTCGATCTCCTCGATCATGCCGAGCACCCGGGAGGGCGCCCCGCCGTGCAGCGGCCCCGACATCGCGCCGACCGCGCCGGAGAGCGCCGCGGCCACGTCGGCGCCCGTGGAGGCGATGACGCGGGCGGTGAAGGTGGAGGCGTTCATGCCGTGCTCGGCGGCCGAGGTCCAGTACGCGTCGAGCGCGGCCACGTGCCGGGGGTCGGGCTCGCCGCGCCAGCGCCGCAGGAAGCGCTCGGTGATGTTCTCCGCCTTGTCGATCTCGCGCTGCGGCACCATCGGAACGCCCGTGCCGCGCGCCGACTGGGCGACGAAGCTCAGCGCCATGACGGCGGCCCGCGCCAGGTCCTCGCGGGCCTGCCCGGCGTCGATGTCCAGCAGCGGGCGCAGGCCCCACACGGGCGCCAGCATGGCCAGCGCGGCCTGGACGTCCACCCGGACGTCGCCGGAGTGGATCGGGATGGGGAACGGCTCGGCGGGCGGCAGGCCGGGCGCGAACGAGCCGTCCACCAGCAGGCCCCAGACCTCGCCGAACGACACGTGGCCCACCAGGTCCTCGATGTCCACGCCGCGGTAGCGGAGGGCACCGCCTTCCCGGTCGGGTTCGGCGATCTCGGTCTCGAACGCCACGACCCCTTCGAGCCCAGGAACGAAATCGGACATCAGCACTCTCCTCCGCCTCAGTACGCGCGGTAAGTCTGGCGGTCACCTTAACTGCGGGTGTCGGGGAGCCGCAGAGCGCGGGGCGGGAACTCCGGAGCGTGGTCCACTGTCAGCCGAATGTTGCAAGATATGGGCCGTGTCCCACGCCGAGCACGCCCGCCCCGCCGCCGCACCGGCCGCCGCCACCGGTCCGGCCCAGGATCCCGCCCAGGATCCCGCCGCCGGCCCCGACCCGACCGTCCCGGATCCCGCTGCCCCAGGGCCCGGCGACGCGCCCCGGCTCGACCCCGCCGCGATGCGGGCGCGGTACCGGCAGGCGGGCCTGGACGAGAAGGACCTGGCCGCCGATCCCGTGGATCAGTTCGAGCAGTGGTTCGCCCAGGCCGCGGCCAGCGGCCTGCACGAGCCGAACGCCATGGTGCTGGCCACCGCGGACGCCGAGGGCCGGCCCAGCACCCGCACGGTCCTGCTGAAGCGCTTCGACCGCCGCGGCTTCGTCTTCTTCACCAACTACGGCTCCCGCAAGGGCCGCGAGCTGGCCGCCAATCCCCGCGCCTCGCTGCTCTTCCCGTGGCACGCCGTGGCCCGCCAGGTGATCGTCTCGGGGACGGTCGAACGCACCGGGCGCGCCGAGACCGCCGCGTACTTCAGGACCCGGCCGCACGGCTCGCAGCTCGGCGCCTGGGCCAGCGAGCAGTCCTCGACGGTGGCCTCGCGGGCGCAGCTCGACCAGCTCTACGCCGAGCTGGCCGAGCGGTACCCGGAGGGGGAGGACGTTCCGGCGCCGCCGCAGTGGGGCGGCTTCCGGGTGGTCCCGGAGAGCGTGGAGTTCTGGCAGGGCCGGGAGAACCGGCTGCACGACCGCCTGCGGTACGTGCGGGAGGGGGAGCGCTGGGCCGTGGAGCGGCTCTGCCCCTAGGCGGCCCCGGGAGGCGGGACTCGGGGGTGCGCGACGTGCGGCGCGAGCGGCGCTCGAAGGCGCACAAAGAACGATCCGCGGGCCTTGGTCCCCGGAGCGCTCGCGCGCCCCGGGGAGCCGGCCGGACTTACCGGCGGCCCGCGGATCGGGTGACTGCTGGGAATTGGCCGGCGGAGCCGGCGCCACACGTCGTGTGATGTCGGCCGTTAGGCCGCAGTCACCTCACGCGTCCGGTTGTCATACATCTGCCGAACCACCTCCCTTCTCGTGTACCCCGAACGGTAGGCGGCGCCCCAGCCGCGCCACAACCAAATTTCGGTGCGGCAACGAGATGCGGTGAACACCTATGTGACGGCCGTCACGATGCAGTTGAATGGTCCGGCGCCCGGGGCGGCGCGCTTTCTCCTGTGCTGGGGGTGTCAGGTGACCGTTCCTTCGAAGACTCAGGCTCTCAACCGTGGATCTGCCGGGGAGGCGGACGGCGGGACAGCGGACGGCGGGGCGGACGACGCGCGCCTGCTGACCGCGTTACTCGACGGCATGGACGCCGCGCTGTTCGCGCTGGACGACCAGGGCCGCGTCACGCACTGGAACCGCCAGGCCGAGCGGCTGCTGGGCTGGACCCGGGAGCAGGCCGTGGGGCGGCCGGGCCCCGGCGGGTGGCTGGTGCGGGCGGCGGACGCCCCGGCCGTTCTCGATCAGCTCCTGGCGGTGCGGGAGCGGCCCGAGCCGGAGGGCGCACAGGCGCGCTGGGCGGGCGAGTTCGCGATGTTCCGGCAGGACGGCGGGCGGGTGCTGGTGCGCGCCAGGGCGGCGGCGGTGCGCCGGGCGGACGGCACCGCGGCCGGGGTCTACTGCGCCTTCGGTGAGGTGCACGCCCAGCTCGCGCTGGAGCGGAACCTGGCGCTGAGCGAGGCGCTGCTGGCCGGGCCGTCCTGGGGCGTGCTGGTGGTGGACGCCGACCTGCGGACGGTCGCGGTGAACGAGGCGGCGGCGCGCGTGCTGTCCGTGACCCCGGCGGACATGCTGGGCGAGCCGCTGGGCGGGTTCTTCGGGGCGGGGCTGGACGAGCTGGAGAGCGCTCTGGAGCACGCGCTGGCCGGGCAGGAGCCGATGGGCCCGGTGGAGCTCTCGCTGTCCCTGCTGGGCGACGGCGAGGGCGGCGACCACCTCGGGGACGCCGCGTTCCCGCCGCGCCGCGACCGGCGGCGGCGCACTCTGATCAGCGGCTTCCTGCGGCTGGCGCCGGGCCACGGCGGGCCGGTGCCGCTGGGCGTGGCCTGGCTCTTCCGGGATGTGACCCGGCCAAGGCACGCGGCCAGGGACGCGGCGCGGCGGGCGTTCCGCGCCGAGCAGCTGGGGCGCGCGGCGCGGGCGGCGGCCGAGTGCGAGGAGCCGATGGAGGCCGTGGCCCTGCACCTGCACTACGCGCTGGCGGGCTTCGCGGACCACGCGCTGCTGGACCTCGCGGGGGAGCGCGGCGGGCTGGTGCGCCGGACCGAGAGCCCCGGACCGCTGGCGCACGGCGAGCGGTACGCGACCCCGGGTGCGCGCGTGCGCTACCGGTCGGGCCACCCCGCGCTCCAGGCGATGGAACGCGCTCTTCCGGTGCGCGCGACGGGCGGAACGGGCCGCGCCGAGTGGGCGGCGGAGCACCGCTGGCCGAAGGAGGCGGAGCACGCGCTGTGCGTGCCGCTGCGCAGCCGGGGGCGGAGCCTGGGCGTGTTGACCTTCCTGCGCGGCGAGGGGCGGCGGCCGTTCGACCGCGCGGACGCGGCGTACGGCGAGGACGTGGCCCTGCGCGTGGCCGCCGCGGCGGACCTGGCGGCCGCCTGCGGGGCGTCCTGCCTGGCGCCGCCGTGCTGAACGGCCGCGGCGGGCGGCGCGGGTTCAACGGCCGCGGCGGGGTGCTAGCGCCAGTGGATGCGCTCGGCGTGCTCCGCGATCACGCGCTCGTTCCACTCCCGGCCGCCGTCCACGTTGGCGGAGCGCAGCAGGGGCGGCTCGGTGCCGCCCGCGGCGAGCAGGCCGGCGGCCTCGGCCACGACGGCCTGGAGCAGGGCGCAGGCCACCACGGTGGAGGCGGGGGCGAACGGTGCGCCGATCCGCTCGCTGGTGAGCAGGGCGTCGCCGACGGGGACGCGGCTGTCGAGCACCACGTCGCAGTGGTCCTTCAGGAAGGTGCCCGAGGGGTGGCGCGGGGCCGTCTCGGTCGCGTACGCGACGGAGGTGACTCCGATCACGCTCAGCCCGGCGGAGCGGGCGTGCCGGGCCATCTCCACGGGGAGGGCGTTGCGCCCGGAAACGGAGATGACGATGAGCAGGTCCCCGGCCGCGGCCGGGCTGCTGTCCAGCGTCGCCGCGGCCAGGCCGCCGACGTGCTCCAGGGCGCTGCCCAGCGTGGCGGGCCTGGCGTCCACGCCGGTGGCGCCGGGGACGGCCAGCAGGTTGACCAGCGCCAGTCCGCCCGCGCGGTAGACCAGGTCCTGGGCGGGGAGGGCGGAGTGGCCCGCGCCGTGGGCGAAGAGCCGGCCCCCCGAGGTCACCGTCCGGGCCAGCAGCGCGGCGGCCTCCGCGATCGCCGGCCCCCCCTCCTCGCGGGCCCGGCGCAGCAGCGCGATGGTCTCGTCGAGGAAACGGCCGCCCAGCGTGGTCTCGCTCATGGCGCCCACCGTAGTGGTCTGGACCACTCCTCTGTCAATGAGCAAGCGGCTGGTTACACGAAGCGGGGCCGGTTGTCACTGGCGTACGTCAGAATTGGTGCAGGGCCACCGCACGAGAGATCGAGGGGCACTTATGTCCGGACTCATCGACACCACCGAGATGTACCTCCGCACCATCCTGGAGCTGGAGGAAGAAGGGGTGGTCCCGATGCGTGCCCGCATCGCCGAGCGGCTTGAGCAGAGTGGCCCCACGGTCAGCCAGACCGTCGCCCGCATGGAGCGGGACGGGCTCCTGGTCATCGCGGGCGACCGGCACCTGGAGCTGACGGAGGAGGGGCGGCGGCTGGCGCAGCGGGTGATGCGCAAGCACCGCCTCGCGGAGTGCCTCCTGGTGGACGTCATCGGGCTGGAGTGGGAGCAGGTGCACGCCGAGGCCTGCCGCTGGGAGCACGTGATGAGCGACGCCGTGGAGCGCCGCGTCCTCGAGCTGCTGAACCACCCCACCGAGTCCCCCTACGGCAATCCCATCCCGGGCCTGGCCGAGCTGGGCGAGCGCGGCGAGACCGACCCGTTCATCGCCGAGGGCCTGGTGGCGCTCGTGGATGTGGACACCGAGGGGGTCGACGGCGGCGGCCGGACGGTGATCGTGCGCCGCATCGGGGAGCCGATCCAGACCGACGCCCGCGTGATGCGGACGCTGCGGCGGGCCGGGGTGCAGCCGGGCGCGTCGGTCAGCGTGACGCTGGGCGCCGGCGGCGGCATCCAGGTCGGCAGCGGCGGCGAGGCCGCCGAGCTGGCGCACGATGTGGCGGCGCATGTCTTCGTCGCCAAGGGCTGAGGCGCGCCGGGCGCACGGGGGCGCCCGGGCCGGGGAGCCGCGCCCCGGGCGGCGCGGATGACCGAGGGCCGGAAACGGCCGGGCCGCCCGCCGTGCGCGGCCGGCCCGCTGCCCGTCCGTCCCGCGGGCCGACCGCCGCGCGTCGGCCTGCCATCACTCGTCCGAGGGTTATCCGCCCTCGATGCACGCGTGTTCGAACGCGCATTCGATATCGTGGGGGCCGGCGAGCGGGGGCGCCTTCCCGGTCCTGGCGAGGAGGAAGGGGGTTGGGCGCGATGGTGAGGCGTACCGAGGTGATCGGACAGGGCGGAGTCCGGCTCGCGGCTTGGGAGTTCGCCGAGCCGCCGAAGGAGGAGCAGGCCGGGCGCCCCGGCGTGCTGCTGCTTCACGGCCTGCTGGGGCGCGCGGCGCACTGGGCGGGCTTCGCCCGCCGGATCTCGGGCCGGTTCCGCGCCGTCGCCCTGGACCAGCGCGGCCACGGCCGCAGCGACAAGCCCGCGGCGGGGCCGTTCGACCGCGACGCCTTCGTCGCGGATGCCGAGGCGGCCGTCGAGCAGCTCGGCCTGGGCCCCGTCGCCCTGGTCGGCCATGCCATGGGCGCGCTCACCGCCTGGCAGCTAGCCGCCCGCCGCCCCGACCTGGTGCGGGCCGTGGTCATCTGCGAGATGCGGGCCGCCGCCATGGGCGTCCAGTCCCGCCGCGAGTGGCAGGACTGGCTGGACTCCTGGCCGCTGCCGTTCGCCACGCTCGCGGACGTCCGGCGCTGGTTCGGCGAGGAGGACCCCACGCTGGACCGCCCCCGCCCTGCCCGCGGCGACTTCTACGCCGAGGTGATGGCCGAGCGCGCGGACGGCTGGCGGCCGGTCTTCTCGCGCCGCCAGATGATGGCCGCCCGGGAGGGCTGGGTCCGCGACGCGCACTGGGAGGAGCTGGCCCAGGTGCGCTGCCCCACGCTGGTCATCCGCGGCCTGGACGGCGAGCTGGGCCGGGCCGAGGCCCAGGAGATGGTCCGCGTCCTGCCCGACGGCCGGTACGCCGACATTCCCGACGCGGGGCACCTGGTCCACCTCGAACGCCCCGCGGAGTGGCGCGCCCTGGTCGAGCCCTTCCTCGCGGAAACGGCCGGCTGAGGCGCCCGCGCCCCACTGCCCCCGGCCCTCAGTCCTCCTGCGCGCAGGCGTAGGCCAGGGGGGCCAGCAGCTCGGCCGGGTCCGGGAGCCAGCGGTTGACGGGGGTGGGGCGACGGATCCAGTGCACCCGGCCGCGGACCGTCCCGTCCGTCGCCAGGCGGCTCGGCGGCGCGGCCACGAAGTCGCCCTCGCCGCGGACCGTCAGGTCCAGCGAGGCCGGGGCCCAGCCGAGCTGCCGCAGCTTCCCCGGCACCTTCGCCGCGCCCCCCGGCATCACGAAGAACAGCATCCGGCCCAGCGGCGTCCCCGCCACCGGCCCCAGCGACGCCCCCATCCGCTCCATCCGGGCCAGCGCCAGGCAGCCCGCCCCCTCGGACACCTCCAGCACGTCGAAGGTCCGCCCCGTCGGCAGCAGCACCGAGGCGCGCGGCTCGCGCGTCCACAGGCGCCTGGCCTGCGTCTCGCTCCCTGTCGCGTCCGACCCCCACCCCGGGCGCAGGGGGTGCACGCCCGGCGCGCCGCAGTCCGCCGCGGCGCACGAGCACAGCGCAGCGCCCGCCGCGTCGAATTCGATCCACGCCCCGGGAAGCACCTCCCAGTGACGTTCCTTCACGTACCTGACCGCCTGTTCGAGCAGGCCGTCGTCGCGCTGCTCCGGCACGCGCCCTGCGGGCCGCGCGCCCGCGCCCCGCCCGCTTCCCTGTGTCGTTCTTCCTCATCCACACGAGGCTCAACTTCGTTGCTCCGGACGGGTTACGGCCGGAGGCGTACGGGTGTGCGGGGAATTCCCGCACGCGGGGCGCACTGGTGCATCACGGGGTGCATACGGGATGGAACCGGTCACCACCGGGCAGTGATCAGCCGGGATCGCACCGGGGCCCGCGGGGGATCCCGCGTCAGCCCAGCACCGGCCCAGCGAGGGAGCCGTTGATGACCGCCCGACCACTCATCGCACGCCAGCCCAACGAGCGGCTGCTCTCCCTGATCCGGGAGGCCGGCTGCTCCAACGCCGGGCTGGCCCGCCGCGTCAACATGTGCGCCGCCGAGCGCGGACTGGACTACCGCTACGACAAGACCTCCGTCGCCCGCTGGATCCGGGGCCAGCAGCCGCGCGGCCGGGCGCCCGAGGTGATCGCCGAGGCGCTGGGGCGCAAGCTCGGCCGCCAGGTGACCGTGGACGAGATCGGCATGGGCACGGCCCGCCAGCTCACCTCCTCGGTCGGGCTCCACTTCGCCGCCGGCCTGGCCGAGTCCGTCGAGCAGGCCACCGAGCTGTGGCGCTCGGACGTCTCCAGACGGGAGAACGGCGAGGGCCAGCACCCCTACGCCGGCGGCTCCCAGGTCGCGCCCGCCGCCCTCGTCGAGCCCAGCCGCGACTGGCTGATCACCCCGGCCGACGCCGAGGTGGCGCGTTCGGCGGGGCAGCGGGTCGGCACCGCGGACGTGGAGGCCGTTCTCGCCACCACGGACGCCCTGGTGAACCTGGACCGGCGCTGGGGCGCGGGCCACGTGCGGCCCGTCGTCGTCCACTACCTCAACGGCGTCGTCTCCGGCCTGCTGGGCGGCTCCTACCGCGAGGCGGTCGGCCGGCGGCTGTACGGGGCGGCGGCCCGGCTGACGGAGCTGGCCGGGTACATGGCCGTGGACAGCGGCCTGCCCGGGCTGGCCCAGCGGTACTACATCCAGGCCCTGCGGCTGGCGCAGGCCGCCGGCGACCGCGGCTTCGGCGGCTACGTCCTGGCCGCCGGGATGAGCCACCTCGCCGCCGAGCTGGGCAACCCCCGCGAGGTCATCCAGCTCGCCCGCGCCGCCCAGGAGGGCTCCCGGGGCAGGGCCACGCCCCGCGCCGACGCGCTGTTCCTGGCCGCCGAGGCCCGCGGGCACGCGCAGCTCGGCGACCGCGAGGCGTGCCGCCGCTGCGCGGCGGACGCCCTGGCCGCGATGGACCGGGCCGAGGCGGGCGCGGACGAGGACCCGCCCTGGATCGCGCACTTCGACGCCGCGTACCTGGCCGACGAGCTGGCCCACTGCCACCGCGACCTCGGCCAGGGCCGGGCGGCCCAGCAGCGCGCGGCCGAGGCGCTGGCCGGGCACCCCGAGGGGAGGGCCAGGCGGCGGGCCATAGGGCTGCTGCTGCTGGCCACCGGCCAGCTCCAGGAGGGCGAGCTGGACCAGGCCTGCCACACGGCGCAGGAGGCGGGCTCGGCGCTGGAGGGCCTGCGCTCGGGCCGCGGCCGGGAGTACTTCGCGGAGTTCAGGTCCCGTCTGGAGCCGCACCGGAACGAGCCGCTGGTGCAGGAGTTCGCGGCCCGCTGGCGGCAGCCGGCCCTCGCGAGAACCGGGCCGTGACCTGCCCGACTTGACGGCTCGCAGGTGCCCCGACCAGTCTCCAGGGGAGCCGGGAGCGCGGCCCGGCGCTGTCGGAATGACCTGCGAGGAGCCTGGTGAGCAGCCACCACGGACGGGACGAGGAGCCCCGCGAGGGCGTGATTCTGCCGTCGAACGCCGGCGAGGGCGCGCCCCGGGCCCAGGACGCCGGGACGCTGGCCGCGCCGCCGCCGGGCCAGCCGTGGGGCCAGCCCTGGGGCCCCGAGGCGGCCCCGCCCCCGCCCGCGACCTCACCCCCAGGCACGGGCCGCCGCCGGGCGCCGGGCCCCGAGACCCCGCCGGCCACGACGCCGGGCCCGGGCCGCCGCCGCGCGCCCGCGGCGGCGCCCCCACCTCCGGCGCACGCCCCGCGCATGCCCGACGCGCCCCCCGCGACGGACGGTCCGCCCGGCGTGTACGCCAGCCCTCCGCCGGGCGGTGCCGCGCCCGGCGACGGGGGGCAGCCCGGCGCCCCCGCGGCGGGCTTCCCCGCCGCGCCCCCGCCGCGCCCCGCGGGCGCGCCCCCCGTCCCGCCGACCGCCCCCGGCGGCGCCCACGCCGCGCCCGAAGGTCCGCCGTCCCGCGCGGGAGGCGCGTTCGCCGGAACCCCGGGCCTTCCCACCGGAGGCGTACCGGGCGACCCGGGTGCCGCTCAGGCCGCATCCGGCGGTTTCCCGTCCCGCGCGGGAGGCGCGTTCGCCGGTACGCCCGGCGTTGCTTCCGGGGGCGTGCCCGGCGGCCCGAAGGGCGGGCGGGCCGCGCCGGGTGCCGCCCGTGGTTCTCACGCCGCGCCCGAAGGTCCGCCGTCCCGCGCGGGAGGCGCGTTCGCCGGCACGCCCGGGCTCGACGCCGGAGGCGACGGTGCGCAGCCGGTCGGCGGGCGGGCCGCCCGGCGGCGGGCCGAGCGGGCCGCCGGGGGCCGCGGGGAGGGCGCGGAGCCGCACGCGCTGCCGCAGCGGGCGACGCCCGCGATGCCGTCCGCGCCGCCCGCGCGGCACGCGCCCGAGGCCGCGACCGAGTTGATACCGGCCGTCGACCCCGAGGGCGCCACCCAGCTGATCCCGCCCGTGCGCGAGGCCGCGCCCGACCCCGCCACCACCAAGCTGCGCCCGGTCCCCGGCCGCCCCCGCGAGGACGTCACCGAGACCCGGGCCATGCCCGCCGTCAGCAGCGACTTCGACAGCCTCTTCCGCTCGGCCGCCGCCACGACCCCCCAAGAGGAGGAGCCCTACCGCCCGGCCCGGCGGCGCCCCGCCGCCCGGCGCTCGCCCGGCGCCGTGGCCGCCGCCGTGGTCGTCGGCTGCGCCCTCGTCGGCCTGGCCGCCGGCGCCGCCCTCAGCGGCGGGGGCGAGGACGGCGGAGGCGGCGAGCCCAGCGCCCCCGCCTCCAGCGCCGAGGCCGGGACGGAGGACGCAGGCGCGGGCACGGCCCCGGCCGATGAGCAGGGCGGGGACTCCGCCGAGGCCCGCGCCCAGGCCGCCGAGCTGTCCGCGCTGCTGGCGGAGAGCAACGACAGCCGCGACGCCGTCATCGGAGCCGTGGCCGACATCCGTTCCTGCCGGCGACTGCCGCAGGCCGCCGACAGCCTGCGCGCCGCGGCCGAGCAGCGCAACGGCCTCCTCGCCCGCCTGGAGAACCTGACCGTGAGCGACATCCCCGACGGCGACGAGCTGGCCGCGTCGCTGCGCACCGCCTGGTCGGCCTCGGCCGAGGCCGACACCCACTACGCCGCCTGGGCCGACGAGGCCCGCCAGGAGCGCGGCGTCTGCCGCGGGGGCCAGGCCCGCCACACGGACCGCGCCACCCGCGGCGACCGGGCCAGCGGCCGGGCGACCGAGGCCAAGGAGCGCGCCGCCGCGCTGTGGAACCCGGTGGCCCGGCAGCACGGCCTGCCCGAGCGAGCGGCGGCCCAGCTGTGACGTTGCCCGCCCGCCAGGGAACGGCCCCGGCAAAGCCTTCCCGTCCCGGTGTCCCGTCGCGCACCATGTCTCCCATGCCGCTCAACGACCTCCCGTGGTGGCGCTGGCGGGCCAACGTCCGCTCGGCGCTGCACATGCTCTCCGACCCGGCCTTCCACCAGAGCTGCTGGGCCGCGGGCGTCCCCGGCTACGGCGACGTCACGGACGCCGTCTACCGCCTGGTCGAGGACACCTGGCTGGACAACTGGTCGGCGGAGAAGTACGTCGGCACCGTCTTCCGGGACAGCCAGGAGGCGACCCTGGTGGACGTGGCCGTGCTGCGCGTGCTGCGCATCCTGCACCAGGTGGGGCCGGACGCGCCGTTCAGCGCCTACCTCCAGCACCACGGCTGGCCCGAGGCGGTGCGGGCGGCCCGCGAGGCGCACGTCCGGCTCGCGACGGCCGACGGCGAGGACCCGGACGCCCCGCCCGTCAGCCTGGACCAGCTCGCGGCCTCACTGCACGCCGTCTGAGCGGGCGGTGCGCGCACGCCGGCGGGTGTGCCAGGCTAGGGGACCATGACCGACCACCCGACCGAGCGCTACGTGCTCACCCTCTCCTGCCCGGACAAGCCGGGCATCGTGCACGCCGTGTCCAGCTACCTGTTCATGACCGGCGGCAACATCGAGGACAGCCAGCAGTTCGGGGACCGGGACACCGGGCTTTTCTTCATGCGGGTGCTCTTCGCGGCCACCGAGCCCGTCACCCTGGAGAAGCTGCGCGCCACCTTCGCGGCGGTCGGGGACTCGTTCCAGATGGACTGGCAGCTTCACCCGGCGGACCGGAAGACCCGCGTGCTGCTGATGGTCAGCAAGTTCGGGCACTGCCTCAACGACCTGCTCTTCCGCACCCGGATCGGCGCCCTGCCGGTCGAGGTCGCCGCCGTGGTCTCCAACCACACCGACTTCGCCGAGCTGTCCGCCTCCTACGGCATCCCCTTCCACCACATCCCCGTGACCGCCGACACCAAGCCCGAGGCGGAGGCCCGGCTGCTGCGGATCGTCGAGGACGAGGAGGTGGAGCTGGTGGTGCTGGCCCGGTACATGCAGGTCATCTCGGACGACCTGTGCAAGCGCCTGCCCGGCCGGATCATCAACATCCACCACTCCTTCCTGCCGAGCTTCAAGGGCGCCCGCCCGTACCACCAGGCGCACGCCCGGGGCGTGAAGCTGATCGGCGCGACGGCGCACTACGTCACGGCCGAGCTGGACGAGGGCCCGATCATCGAGCAGGAGGTCGAACGCGTCGGGCACGACGTGACCCCGCAGCAGTTGGTCGCCATCGGGCGGGACGTGGAGTGCCAGGCGCTGGCCCGCGCGGTCAAGTGGCACAGCGAGCACCGCGTCCTGCTCAACGGCAGCCGCACGGTGGTCTTTTCCTGACCCTGTCCGGTCGTGTCCGGTCGTTTCCGAACGCCCGGCCTGAACGCCCGGCCTGAACGCCCGGCCTGAACGCCCGGCCTGAACGCCCGGCCTCGGCCCGTCGGTCAGGGCCGGGCGAGCGCGGCGGTGGCCAGGAGCGCGTCGCGCAGGACGGCGGCGTCGCCCGTTCCCCCCGAGGCGGCCTCCTCGGGGGAGATCCGGCCGGCGGCGAGCTGGCACAGGACGACGTCCTCCAGCACCAGGTGGGCCACGGCCCCGGCGGGGGCCGCGCGGCCCACGGGCCCGGCGGGCGCGTCGACGGGGACCGCCCAGTGGCCGCCGCCCGGCCCCTCGACCTCCAGGTGGAGGAGGCGGCCGGGGCGCCCGGCCTCGGCCGGCGCGGGGGCCGAGGCGGCGAGGCTGCCGGGCAGGCGCCGCGCCAGAAGGTCCACGAGCAGCCGCAGGCGGGAGCCCTGCGGGGGAGCGTAGGGGTACGCGACGGCGCGGGCGATGTCGGCGGCGTGCGTCCAGCAGGCGAACGCGCGGTCCAGGTACACGTCCGCGACCGGCAGCCGGGCCTCGCCGCCCGGCGGGGGCGCGAGGGGCGGATAGGCCGTCTCAGGGAGCGTGCGCCCGTGCGCCTGCGGGGCGGCGCGCACCAGGGCCCGCGTCTGCTCGCGCCAGGTCTCCCGCGCGTTCTCGCCTTCGACATCCGGGAGGCCGAGGGCGCGGGCCAGCAGGGCGTCGTCGGCGCGGAGCCGGCCGAGGACCCCGGTGGGGGTCGGTGCGGGGCCCGGGTCGACGGGGGCGTTCCACTCCTCCTCGGTGAGGTCGTTCAGCAGCGCGTCGAGGCGGGCCGCCTCCTCGTCCAGCGGGGCCGCCCACGGCGGCAGCGGGAGCCGGGCCGGGCGGCGGCCCAGGCACTCCTCCAGTACGCGGGCGCGCAGCGTGGGGTCCAGGTCGAGGCCGCGGCGCGGTTCGAGCAGGGACGCGGCGTCGCGCAGCCGCAGCGCCTCCTCGGCGCAGGAGCCGCAGCCGCTCAGGTGCTCCTCGACGGCCTCCGCCTCCGCCGCCGAACAGGCGGCCAGGGCCCAGGCGCCCAGCAGCGCCATCAGCCCCTGATGGGCCTCCTCCGGAGGAGACATCGCCTCACTCGCCTTTCGCTGCGCCGCCCCGCCCGCACGCTGCCCGGGCACCCGGCCACGGCTCCCGTCCGGGGGACGAAGCCCCTGCGGGCCCGGCACGGGCTGCCCCGGCGGGTGACCGGAGCCCGGCCGGGGCCCGCGCTCGGGCGAGCGCCCGCACGCCCCGCTCACGACTCCGCCCCCGGGCGCGCCTCCGGCCCGCCCCGGGGCCCACCCCCAGTCTCGGCACCGGCCCCGGGACCGGTCCCGGGCAAGGGCCCGGGCTCCGCCTCCGCCGCGTACCCCCGTGCCGAGGACAGCAGTTGGAGGCCCAGGCGGAGCCTGCGGTGGGTCTCCGGTTCGGTGATGCCGAGGCGGGCGGCCGTGCGGGCGGCGTCGAGGTGCTGGTAGCGGGTGTGTTCGAGGGCCGCGCGCAGCGGGGTGGGCATCGCGGTGAGGATGTAGTCGGCGCGGGCCGCGGTGGAGGCGGCGCGGATGCGGGCGGCCTGGGCGGCGGGGCCGAGGGCGGGGTCCTCCTCGGCGCCGCGCCGGAGTTCGGCCACGGCCAGGCCGTGCGCGCGGGAGGCGATCCACGAACGCAGCGGGCCGGCGCCCGGGTCGAAGTCCTCAGGGGCCGACCACAGCAGCGCGAACACCTCCCGGGTGACGCGCCCCGGGGCCGCCTCGTCGTCCCACCCCTCCAGGACCCGCTGCGCGATCCCGTGCGCGAGGGCGGCGAAACGGTCGTACACCTCGGACAGGGCGGCGGCCTCACCGCGCAGGAGCCGCTGCCGGACGTCCCGGTCCCACTGCGGCGGCGTCTCGTGCGCCATGGGCATCAGGCCCCCAACTCCCGCGATTCCCGCATCGTGTTCGCGTTGCGTGCGCCTTGCGACAACCTCCGGCCCCGTGCGTACGTCAAATGTAGTGTGCGGGGATGTTCGCGCGCGCCCCTGTGCCCGGATCCCGCGCCCCGCGCCTCCCGACGGACGGGCCGGAAGGGACGTTTCACGCGTGATGGCCGGGAAACTGGGCAGGGCGCTTCAGAGGCTCCGGCGCGGCACCGGGTGACAGCGGGCCACGCGGAACGGGACACTCAGGGACAGTGCCGGACACGGCAGGACACAGCGGGACATGTGACCGGCACCCGTGGGTGTGCGGGACACCAAGGGGACGCGGCCCTCGCGGGCGGCGTCCCGCGGGCCGACAAGAAGGGCTGTGCGGCGTGACGTTGAGAGTGCAGGGTGAGCGGCGGGGGGAGTGGACCGTGCTGCGGGTCGTCGGCGAGCTGGACCTGGTCGCCTCCCCGTCCGTGCGGCGCCACGTCCACGAGGCGGTTGCCGAGGGGCACCGGCGGCTGGTGCTCGACCTCTCCCGGGTGCTGTTCTGCGATTCCAGCGGGGTGGGGGTGCTGGTGGCGGCGCGGCGGCTGATGCGGTCCTGCGCGGGGGAGCTGCGGCTGATCCTGCCCGCCCGGGGCGCGGAGGAGGGCTCGCACGTCAACCGCGTGCTGGCCGCCCTCGGCGTGCGGCGGCTGTTCGACTGCTACCCCGATCTGGAGACGGCGGTGGCGCGGGCGGCCGTCCGCAGCGCGCGCTGAGGCGTGTTCGATGCCGCGCTCTGCGCGTCGCACATGTTTGCCGGGCACTTACTCCTTTGCGCCGGAATATTACTGAAGCGCTTGTTGTCCGACTCGCCCGTCAATCATGCTGTCCTCAGCCGGGGTTGCACCCGGCGTGAGGGGACATGTCCGCCGGGTTCGGATGGTGTGAACGGTGCAGGAGCTGGACAAGCAGTTGGAGGTCGCCGCCGACCCCGCGGAGGTGAGCCGGGCCCGCAGGTGGCTGCGGGCGCAGCTCGGCCGGGGCCAGCCCTGCCCGGTGAGCCCCGACCCCGCGCAGACGGACACGCTGGTGCTGCTCGTCTCCGAGCTGGTGACCAACGCCGTGGTGCACACCGGCCGCCCCGCCGTGCTGCGCCTGACCGCGCCCGCCTCGCCCGGGCCCGGCCGCGCCGTGCCGGTGCGCCTGGAGGTGGTGGACGACAGCGGACGCGCCCCGCGCCCGCGCCGCGCGCGCGGGGAGGACACCGGCGGGCGCGGCCTGGAGCTGGTGGAGGCGCTGGCCGACCGCTGGGGCTGGCAGCAGGAGGGCGGGGGCAAACGCGTGTGGTGCGAGCTGGACTGCGCTCCCACGGACGGCGACCGCGCGGCGCCTGGCGCGAATAGCC
Source organism: Streptomyces boetiae (assembly GCF_031845405.1). Taxonomy (NCBI): domain Bacteria; kingdom Bacillati; phylum Actinomycetota; class Actinomycetes; order Kitasatosporales; family Streptomycetaceae; genus Streptomyces; species Streptomyces boetiae. The sequence goes on along the minus strand of NZ_JAVREN010000001.1, from coordinate 19,903 downwards.
CGGTGGTGGCCGGGTATTGACGTTCCGTGGCGGACCGATCACCTTGCGAGGGTTCCCGCCGGCCCGTTGGAGGCCGGGACGGCGGGGGCGCGCGGGTGATGCGCTGCGAGGGGACGCCGAGGCTTGGCCTCGGCGAACGCGGATCACCCGCCGCGGGGCCCCTCCCCGCTGTGGGGAGGGGCGCTCGGTCACTCCGCCGCGCCGGGGCGTGAGCCCCGCCGATCCCGCCGCGAGGGCCGCGCGGCCCTCGCCCGCCGCGGGCGTTCGCGCTGGGTGGCCGAGATGGCGGCGGCGATCCGTCCGGCCTCCCGCCCCAGCCGGTGCAGCGTCCCGCCGGGCGGCGTGCCGAAGCCGGTGAAGTGCAGCCCCGGCGCGGCGGGGTGGGCCCGCCGCCCGGCCGCCGGCGGCAGGCCGGAGGCGTCGAGCACGCCGAGGTGGCCGACCAGCGGCTCCAGGCCCGTGCGGTAGCCCGTGGCGGCGATGACCACCTCGGGCCCTATGGCCTCCCCATCGGCGAGCAGCACCTTCCCGCCCTCGAACGCCACCACCGCGGGCACCGGCTCCACCTCCCCCCGCCGCACGGCGCGCACCAGCCCGTCGTCCAGCACGGGGAAACGGCCCTGCCGCAGCCGCGTGTACAGGCCCCCCTCCGGCCGGGGCAGGCCGTGCGCGGCCAGGTCGGGAATCAGCCGGGCGGCGGGCGCGGCCAGCCGGTCGGCCACCGGCGCGGGCAGCCGCCCCACGAGCGTGGCCCCGCGCTGATAGGGCCAGCCCAGGATCGTCTTGCGCAGGATGTGCGGCGCGGTGCGCACCGCCAGCCGCACCCGCCCGGCGCCGCCCGCCGCCAGGTCGGCCGCTATGTCCGCGCCGCTGTTGCCCGCCCCGACCACCAGCACGTCCCGGCCCGCGAAGCGGGCGGGGGAGCGGTAGTCGGCGGCGTGCAGCAGCTCGCCGTCCCAGGCCGCGGCGCCGGGCCAGTCGGGCAGGTGGGGCGTGTGGTTGCGGCCGGTGGCCACGACCACGGCGCGGGCGCGCAGCTCGCGCCCGCCGTTGGCGCGCAGCAGCCAGTCGCCGGGTGCGTCCCCTGCCGGGTCGACGCGGGCCACGGTGACGCCGGCGGCCAGCTCGATCCGGTGGCGGCGGGCGTAGCTCTCCAGGTAGCGCACGAACTCGTCGCGCCCCACCCAGCGCCCGGCCGAGCGCGGGATGGCCAGGCCGGGCAGCGCGGAGCCGCGGCGGGTGGTGTGCAGCCGCAGGCGGTCGTAGTGCCCGCGCCAGGCGCCGCCGACGTCGGGGGCGCGCTCCAGGACGACGGCTCGCAGGCCGCGCTGGGCCAGCGCGGCGGCGGCGGCGAGACCGCCGGGGCCGGCGCCGACGACGTGGACGGGCGGCGGGGCGGGCATGGCGTGAGCATAAGCGCGCGCACGGGCGCGCGAGCCCGCTTCTCGCAATCGTGATCGGGCGGGAACCCGCCGGTCGGGAACCGGACACCGCGCCCAGGACGACCAGGGGGAACGCCCCGGGTGAACGCCCGGCCGGGGCGGGCGTGCGCTCCGGGACGACGCCCGCGGCGGGCGTTCACCGGAAACGGCCGAGGCGTGCGCGGGCGTGCGCGGGGGCCGCGCGGTGGTGACGGACGGCGACGGCGGGGAACGGAGGGCGACGGGCGCAGGACAGGCGGCGCGCGCCCCTCTCCCCGGCGGCGAAAACGCTCGGCGGCTCGGCCGGCCGGGCGCGGGCGGTGACGGCCGCGGGACGCTTCCGCGGCGGCGCTGCCCGGGGCGTTACTTGGCGGGCTTGCGGCCCGTGACCCCGAGGTGGACGAGCTGGACGAGCGCGGGCTTGAGGTCGGTCTGCTTGGCGCCCAGCGACTGGAGGCTCTTGGGCTGGGAGGAGACCGCGGCCAGCATCGTGACCAGCGACCCCGCGACGGCCGCCGCCGCCGGCTCCTCGCCCGCCGCGCGCCCCCGCGCCCGCTGCGCCTCGATCGCGTCGGCCAGCGGCTTGACCAGGGCGCCCTGCACGCGCGTCCTGATCCGCACGAACCGCCGGTCGCCCTCGGCGGCGCCGAGGTCGATCACCCGGAGAATGGCGTCGTGTTTGCGCCAGAACGCCAGGAAGCCCTCGACGAGGTCCTCCGCGGTCTGCCGCCCCGCCTTCCCGGCCCAGGCCCGGCCCGCCACCAGCTCGTTCAGGCTCGCGCCCTCGCGCACCGTGACCTCCGCGATCTCCAGCACCGCCGCCTCGACGTCGGGGAAGTACTGGTAGAACGTCGCAGGTGAGGTGCCTGCCTTGCGGGCCACGTCGATGACCCGGACGTCGCGGTAGGGGGAGCTGCCCAGCATCTTGCCGAGACAGTCGAGCAGCTTCTGCCGCGTCGCCTGCCCGCGGCGGCCGGCGACCCGGCCGTCGACGGTTGTTACCTGTCCTGTCATGCCAGTCAGCTTATCGACGCGTGATCTAGGCGCGATTTGATCGCATCCGAACGGGGTGAACGCCCCTGGCCCGGGCGTTCCGGACGGCCCTCCCGGGCGCTGCGGGCGGACGGCCGAAACCTTCCGGCGGCGTCGCGCGGGGTGTTCGCGGCGCTACGGAGAATTCCTGACATTTCCTCCAATCCAGACCCCGGGTTCGCCACTGTCGGTCCCGCGGGGAAGAATCGTCGGGTGAGGTCCGCGGTACCGCGTGGCAATGAGATGCTGCACGGGGCGGTGTGAATCAGCGCCCGTACGGGGAGGTGTCCAGCACATGGTGGAGCAGCTGACGCAGCACGATCCGAGGCGGATCGGGCCGTTCGAGGTGCTCGGCCGTCTCGGCGCCGGCGGCATGGGGCTGGTGTACCTGGCCCGTTCCGCGTCCGGCCGCCGCGTCGCGATCAAGACGGTGCGCAGCGAGCTCGCCGAGGACCAGCTCTTCCGGGTGCGCTTCACGCGCGAGGTGGAGGCCGCCCGCGCGGTCAGCGGCTTCTACACCGCGGCCGTCGTGGACGCCGACCCCAAGGCCGCGGTCCCGTGGCTGGCCACCGCCTACGTGCCCGCCCCCTCCCTGGAGGAGATCGTCAACGAGTGCGGGCCGCTCCCCCCGCAGGCCGTGCGCTGGCTGGCCGCCGGCATCGCCGAGGCCCTCCAGTCCATCCACGGCGCGGGCCTGGTGCACCGCGACATGAAGCCCTCGAACGTCCTGGTGGTGGAGGACGGCCCCCGCGTCATCGACTTCGGCATCGCCTCCGGCGTCTCCAACACCCGCCTGACCATGACGAACGTCGCCGTCGGCACCCCCGCGTACATGTCGCCCGAGCAGGCCAGGGACTCGCGCAGCGTCAGCGGCGCCAGCGACATCTTCTCCCTGGGCTCCACCCTCGTCTTCGCGGCCACCGGCCACCCGCCCTACCACGGGGCGAACCCGGTGGAGACCGTGTTCATGCTGCTGCGCGACCGGCCCGACCTCACCGGCCTGCCGGACGAGATGCTGCCGCTGATCGAGTCGCTGATGATGCACAAGGCGGAGGAGCGCCCCTCCCCGGCCGACCTCACCGCCCAGCTCGCCCCGCACCTCTTCGCCGGCGGCGACGACACCGGCACGGCCTCGGCCTGGCTGCCGCCCGGCGCGGTCGCCCTCATCGAGCGGCGCCGCGGGCGCGGCCCGCAGATCGCGCCCGCCGGCCGGGCCGCCCCCTCGCCCGCCCCCTCCTCCGCTCCGTCCCCGGCCCCCGGCGCGCGGGCGGCCGTTTCCCTGCCGACCGCGCCCTCGCCGCCCCCCTCCGCCGCGCCGCCCATGCCCTCGTCCCCGCCCTCGCTGCCGCCGCCGGCCACCCCGGTGCCCGCGGCCGAGGACGCGGTCAGGCTGCCCTCCGCGCCCCGCCTGCCCATCGGTCCGGGGCCGCAGCGCGGCGAGCCCGCCGCCCCCGGCGACCATCTGGTCCCGCACTCCCCGGACTGGGCCCGCCCGCCGACCGGCGCCGCGAGCGCCCCCATGCCCAGCCCCTCCACGGCCCACCCCGGGCAGAGCCAGGCCGCCGTCCGCACGAGCGACCCGGCCGCCCCCGCCCGCTGGCGCCCCTGGCGCTTCCGGATGAACAACGACCTGTGGGGCACCCCCGTCGTCCGCGACGGCCTCCTCTACGTCACCTCCTTCGAGGTGCATGCGCTCGACGTGGCCAGCGGGCGGCGGCAGTTCAAGACCCGCGAGGTCGCCTGGTCGATGGCCGTCACCGGCGGCCGGGTCCTGGCCTCCGACGGCCCCAGCCTCTACGCGCTGGACGCCACGGACGGCTCCGACCGCTGGCGCGTCCCCACCGACTCCTGGATCTACGCGCTGCGCGCCGAGCGCGGCACGGTCGTGACGGCCACGCGCGGCGGGGGCGTTCAGGCGTGGGAGTCGGGCACCGGCGAGCGGCTGTGGGAGATCTCCGGCGCCCAGGCCGACTTCGAGACGCACGACACCGCGCCGGTGGTGCACGGCGGCGTGGTCTACGTCTGGGGCGAGGGCATGCTCTCGGCCCTGGAGGCGCGCACCGGCTCCCCGCTGTGGCGCTACCCGGTCGGGGACACGGCCGCCACCGGCGGGCTGCCCGTGCGGGTGACGCCGACCGACGACGGGCTGCTGCTGGTGTGCGCGGGGTCGCGGGTGCTGGCGCTGGACGCCGCGACGGGCGGTGAGCGGTGGCGCTTCGACGGGCCGGCCGCGATCCTGTGCCCGGCCGCGTACCAGCCGGCCGGCTCCGCCGCCGCCGGGGTCTACTTCACGGACTACCGCGGCATGGTCTACGCCCTCGACCTCGCCACCGGCGCGGACCGGTGGGGCATCGCCACGGAGGCCCGGCAGTCGGCGGAGCCCGTCGTGGTGGCCGACGGCCTGGTCCACCTGGGCAGCGGCGTCGCGATGTACACGCTGGACGCCGTCAGCGGCACCCCGCGCTGGCGGTACGCCGTGGGCGGCGCGATCGTGGGCGCGCCCGTGGTCTCCGACGGCCGCCTGCACTTCGGCTCCGAGGACCACTGCCTCTACACGCTGGACGCGGTCAGTGGCCGCCTGAGCTGGAAGCTGGAGACCGGCGGCGCGATCACCGGCACCCCCGCCGCCGCGAACGGCATGATCTTCGCCTGTAGCAAGGACCACTGCGTCTACGCCCTCGACGCGGCCCGCGGCACGCGCCAGTCCTCGCAGTAGCGTTGCGGCCTGCGGCCTGGGCCCGGCGCGTCCGCCGCGCCCTCCGAGGCTGCGCCCCGCCCCCTGCCGCTGCGCGGCTCCGGGACGTCGTCCCCGAGAAGGGCGCCCCTGCGCGGCCCCGGACGTGAGGCCCGGCGGGCGTCCGCCGCCGGGCGGCTTCGGGCCTGCGGCGCGGCAGCTTGCCCCCGCTGCCCGTTTCCGGGGCTGCGCCCCGGCCGCCTGTCGCTGTGCCCCGGCCGCCTGTCGCTGCGCGACATCCGGCCTGCCGCCCCGGCGCGGGCCGCGCGCCGGCCGCGGGGCCGCCGCGCTCAGGAGGCCTCGTCCACCGTTTCCTCCGCCGGCCCCGCCGGCAGGGCCCTGAGCAGGTCGCGGACCCGCGTCGCGTCCGGGTGGGTGATCTCCTCCAGGAGGGACAGGGCCTGGCGGAGGGTGCGGCGGGCGTCCTCGGGGCGGTGGGCGTCGCGTTGGGCCTCGGCCAGGCGCGTGCGGGTGGCGGCCTCGGTGACGCGCTCCTTGCCCGCCCGCCACACCAGCGCCTGCTCGTAGTAGGCGATGGCCTCGGCCGGGCGGCCCAGGCGGTGGTGGATGTACCCCAGGCTGTCCAGCGTCGCCGACTCGCCCATCACGTAGGCGTATTCGCGGTGGATCGCCAGCGCCATCTCGCAGTAGCGCCGCGCCTCCTCGAACGCCCCGAGCCGGGCGTGGTTCCAGCCGACGTTGTTGAGCGCCTGGGCCTCCCCGACCCGGTTGCCGATGGTGCGGAAGAGGGCCAGCGCGCGGGCCGAGTGGTGCAGCGAGTCCTCGAAGCGCCGCTGGGAGCCCATGGCGATGTCCAGGTGCAGGTGCGCCACCGCCTGCCCGAGCCGGTCCTCCAACCGCTCGAACAGCTCCAGCGCCCGCTGCCCGTGCGCGTGCCACGCCCCGAAGTCGCCCTGCTTCCCGCAGGCTTGACCCAGGTAGAGGTGGGAGAGCGCCTGGTCGGCCGGGGCCTCCCGGCGGCGCGAGGCGGCCAGCGCGACCTCGTGCGTGGCCAGCTGGTGGCGCGTGTGCCCGGACTGGTAGAGGAACGCCCGCGCGGCGTGCGGCAGTTGGGTGGCGTGCGCGTCGAAGCCCGCCCGCTCGGCCTGCGCGATGGCGGCCAGCAGGGCGGGCAGCTCGGCCGCGAACCAGGCGCGCGCGGCTGCCGCGTCGGCGTGCCCGGTGACCGTCACGCCGGGGCACGCGGCCCCCGGCTCGACCGGGATGCCCACGTGCGGGTTGAGGAGCCGGTCCCCGGCCACGGCGCTGTGCACGTAGTGGTCGAGCAGCCGGTGCAGCGCCTCGCGCCGGTCCTCCTCGGTGTCCAGCTCCTCCGTCAGCTCCCGCGCGTACGCCCACAGCAGGTCGTGACAGCTGAAACGGCCCGGCGCGCGCTCCCCGACGAGGTGCGCCCGGACCAGCTCCGCCAGCAGCCGCCGCGCCTGCCCGGCCGGAACCCCCGCCAGGCTGGCGGCAGCCGCCACGGTCAGCTCCGGCGTCTCGCGCAGGCCGAGCAGCCGGAAGAGGCGGGCGGCGGGCCCGGTCAGCGCCCGGTAGGACCAGGAGAAGACGGTCCGCACGTCCGTGCTGGGGTCACCGCTGTCGAAGAGGTCCAGCTCCTCGCCCGCCGCCTCCGGCTCCCGGGCGGTCAGCGAGGCCAGCGTGAACGCCGGGTGCGTCGCCGCTCGCGCGGCCACGATGGCCAGCGCCAGGGGCAGCCCGGCGCACATCGCCACGATGTCGTCCACGATGCGGTTGACGGCCGTCGTCCCGGCCGTTCCCGCGCCGGGCTGCCTTCCCGCGCCTGACGTTTCCGCACCCGGCGGCGGCACCGCGCCGGGCGCCGGCTCCGGCCGGGACATCTCCGCGAAGGCCGCCGCGCAGGCCGCGCCCGCCTCCCCCCTCATGCCGGCCAGGCCCGCGCCGAGGCGGCGGAGCAGGAGTTCGCGCGACCCGGCGGCCGAGAGCAGGTCCAGCGGGAGGCGGTGCGCGCCCTCCGCGACGACCAGGCCCGTCAGCTCGTTCCGGCTGGTGATCAGCACCAGGCAGCCCGGCGAGGTCGGCAGCAGCGGCCTGACCTGGTCGGCGTCCCGGGCGTTGTCGAGAACGATCAGCATCCGCCGGTCCGCCAGCAGGCTGCGGTACAGCCCGACCTGAGCCTCGGGCGCGTCCGGGATCCGGTCGGGCGCGACCTGGAGCGCGTCGAGGAACGCCCGCACCACGTCCGCCGTGGACAGCGCGGTGCCGGTGGGGCCGAAGCCGCGCAGGTTGACGTAGAGCTGGCCGTCGGGGAAGCGCGCGCGCTCCCGGTGCGCCCAGTGCACGGCGAAGGCCGTCTTGCCCACGCCGCCTGTGCCCGCCACCACGCAAATGACAGGCGATCCCGGGGCGTTGCGCCTCAAACCCTGCTCGGCGAGCGTGCTGAGCATGGCAAGCTCCGCGTCGCGGCTCGCGAAGTGCTCGATGTCGGGGGGAAGTTGCTTCGGAACGGCCAGCGGGGCAGGGGCAACCCTGGCGAACGCCCGCCGCTGGGGCGGCACTTCGGCCGGGCGCTGTGCCGGGACGGTGGCCGCGCGGGGGGCGGTGCGCTCCCGGGCCCCGCCGGGCCCGGCGTCCCCGGCGAGCACGTCCTGATGGGCGCCGCGCAGCGCCTCGCCCGGCTCGATGCCCAGCTCGTCCACGAACCGCCGCCGCACGCGCCGGAACAGCTCCAGCGCGTCCGCCCGCCGCCCGCTGCGGTGCAGCGCCGTCAGCAGCAGTGTCGCCGGGCGTTCGCGCAGCGGGTGGGCGGCGACCAGCGCGGACAGGCCCGCGACCGCCTCGTGCGGGCGGTCAAGGCGCAGGTCGAGCGCCGCGCGCTCCTCCTGCGCGGACAGCCGCTCCTCCTCAAGCCCCGGCGCAACGGCCTCGGCCAGCCAGCTCCCCGAGACCTCCGTCAGCGCGGGGCCGCGCCACAGGGCCAGCGCCTCGCCCAGCAGGCGGTGGCCGCGCTCGGGCTCCTCGGCCTTGGCGCGGCGGACCAGCTCGCGGAAGCGGTGCAGGTCGACGCGGTCCCGGCCCACCCACAGGCAGTAGCCGGGGGAGGCGGTGGCCAATTCCGCCGGGGGGCCCGCCGGACCCTCCCCGGCGCCGAGCCCCGCCAGCAGCCGCCGCAGCCGCGAGACAATGCCCTGCACGGCGTTCCGGGCCGAGCCGGGCGGCTCGTTCCCCCACAGCGCGGTGACCAGGCGGTCCATCGGCACCACCCGGCCCGGCTCCAGCAGCAGCATGGCCAGAACGGTGCGCTGCTGGGCCGTGGTCGGCCCCAGCAACGCGCTTCCCCGCCACAGCCCGACAGGCCCCAGCAGCCGGAAGTCCGCCACGCTCTCCCCGAGTCCGACGCGTTCCCCGTGCTCCGTGCCCACCGCCTCCACGTACGCCCCCTACCTTTCTGGCCGTTGACGCCGGGGTTCAGCGGAATATCAGCATGAATTCAGCCGCGCCCACCAGCCTATAGAGCGAGCGCACTCCCCCGTCGCTCGGTTGATGCGGCAGGCGCGAGCACGCCGCAGGGGGAGAGACGGGCAGCCTGTGCCCGTCTCTCCCCACCACAAGTCGGCCACCGCTTCGGGTGGTTCAAGCGGCCCGGAGGCCGCTCACGCGACGTCGCGGCGGCGGTGCCGCCCGGGCTCGGCCTCCTGCCCGGGGCGAGGGGCCTCCGGGTCCTGGGGCCACGGGCCCTGACGCACCTCGCCGTTGGGGCCGGCGGGCTCGCCCCGGCGCGCGGTCGGCGCGGGAGCGGGGGCGACGCGGCGTTCCCGGACGTGGCGCCCGGCCATGCCGGAGGCGCTGAGCAGCAGCAGGACGCCGGAGGCGAGCGCCGCCAGAGCGGGCCACTTCAGGCCGTCCGCGCCGATGATCAGGTTGTCGTTGATCAGGTAGCGCCGCACCAGCCACAGGACGGTGAAGCCGAGCGAGGCGATGCCGCTGAGCAGCATCAGCAGGCGGGAGCGCAGCAGGATCGCGGCCACCGCGAGAGCCGCGGCCACCAGCATGGGCAGGAACATCCCGCCCCACAGGCCCGGCGTGGTGCCGGAGATCCCGTCGCCCGTGAAGAGCGTCGTCCACCGGTAGTGCCGGCCGTCCCGGCCGCCGTACCAGTCGAAGAAAACGCTGGCCAGACCGACTGCGGCACCGATCAGCGCCAGCACGAAGCCAAGCGTGTTACGCAACATGACAAGCCTCCTCGGCGGGGCCGCTCTCCCCTGCGCCCGCTCTGGTCTGTCGAGATTCCTTGGGCCGTCCGGCCCTTCTGTTGTCCCTCTCCCGACGCTACGTGCCCTCCGGCGAGCCCGCACCCCGAACGGGCCTGGCCCGCTTGCGGGCACTACTCTCACCGCCCATGACCTCCGTGTTCCCGGCCGCCGTCGCGCTGGCCGGCCTGGTCCTGCTCGACCTGCTGCGGGGGGCCGCCGCGGCCGGCTCCCCGGCCGCGATCCCGCTCGCCCTGGCCGCCGCCGCGGGCGCGGGGCCGCTGGTGTGGTGGCTGGGCGCCCGGCGGGCCGTTCCCGCCGCGCTGGGCGCGCTGGCGGCCGTGCGGCTGCTGACGCAGCTGCCCGTCGCCCGGACCGCGCCGGTCCTGGCCCTCGCCGCGGGCGTCGCCCTGGCCGCGCTGCTGCTCACCGTCCGCCGCCTGGCCGCCACCTCGGGCAACGGCCCCGGCCGGGCGGCCCGTGCCCTCGCGCTCGCCGTCGCCGCGGACGTTGCCCTGCGCCTGGTGACGGACCTGCGCGGGCCGCTGTGGCTGGGCGGGGCGGCGGGCTGGGCCGCGGCCCTGGCGCTGACCGGGCTGCTGGCCGCCGCCGCGCTCCGGGCCGACCGCGTCCCGCCGCCCGCTGGGCCGGCCGGGGGAGCGGAGCTGGCCCTGCTGGGCGCGGCCGTCGGCCTGTGGGCGTGGCTGCTGGCCTCGCCCGGCTGGCTCGGCGCGCAGGCCGGCCTCTCGGTCCAGGCCGCCGGGCTGTGGGCGGCGGCCGGGGCGCTGCTGGGCGTGGCCGCGCTCTCCCTGCCCCAGCCCGCCTGGGCCGCGCCGGGCGCCTTGCTGCTGGCGGCCGTGGCCTTTCCCGCGCTGCCCGCCGCGGCGTTCGCGCTCGGACTCGCGGCGCTCCCCGCCGCGCTGCGCGCCGCCCTGCGCGTGCCCCGGCTCACGACCGGGCGCGGGGCGCTGGCGGACCTGGCCCTTGCGGGCGCTGGCGCGGGGCTGGCCTGTGCGCTGCCTGCGCTCGCCCCGCGCGCGGGCGGGCTCGTGGCGGTCCTGGCCCTCGCGGGGGCGGCGGGCTACGCGGCTCTCGCGGCTGGACCCGGGGCCGGGAACGCCGCGCTCCCGCCGTTGCGCCACGCCTACCGCCCCGTCCTGGCCGCCACGGTCCTGCTCGCGCTGCCCCCGCTGGCCGGCGCGCTGCGCGCCGCGCCCGACCCCCTGCCCACCGACACCGCGGGCGGCACCTACCGCGTCCTGACCTGGAACGTCCACGGTGCCCTGGACCGCGGGGGCGAGCCCTCCGCCGCCGCTGTCGTGGACGTCATCCGCGGCTCGCAGGCCAACGTCGTGCTCCTCCAGGAGGTCCCGCGCGGCTGGACCGGCTCCGGCGGGCTCGACCTGGCAGCCTGGCTGGAGCGCCGCGTGGACGCGACCGCCGTCTGGGCCGAGGGCGGCAGCCCGCAGACCGGCAACCTCCTCCTCACCAGCCTCCCCGTCGTCGACCGCGCCAACGGGGGGCTCCCGCACGGGCGTTCCTACGCCTCGGCCACCGTCCGCCTCACCGACGGCGAGACATCCCGTGTCACCACCACGCACCTCGACGGCGCCGAGGACCCCGGCGCCCGGCTCGCTCAACTCGGGCCGCTGCTGCGCGCGGTCGGCCCCGACCGGGCCGCGGTCCTGGCCGGCGACCTCAACGCCCGCCCCGGCTCCCCCGAGACCCGCGAGGTGACGGCGGCCGGGCTGCGCAGCGCCCAGGACGAGATCGGGGACCCGGACCGGGACACCGCCCTCGCCCCGCCCCGCCGCGTGGACTGGATCCTGGGTGCGCCGGGCGTCTCCTTCGGCGAGTTCGAGATCCTGGACTCCGACGCCTCCGACCACCTGCCGCTGGCCGTCACGGTCTACCTGGACTGAAGCAGCCGCCTGCCTGGAGCGAAACGGCCGGGCGCGCCCCGGCCCCGGCCGTTTCCCCCGCGTCCGTCCGGGCGTTCAGGCCAGGCCGCCGGTGGCGCGGATGTTCTGGCCGGTGATCCAGCGTCCGTCCGGGCCGGCGAGGAACGCCACCACGTCCGCGATGTCCGAGGGCTGGCCCAGCCGTCCCAGCGGCGTGAGGGCCGGGACCTGCTCCAGCGCCTCGGGCGCATTCGCCCCGCGCAGCAGCTCCGTGTCCGTGGCGCCGGGGGAGACGACGTTGACCGTGATCCCTCGCGGCCCCAACTCCTCCGCGGCCACCGCGGAGAGTTGCTCCAGCGCGCCCTTGCTCGCCCCGTACAGGGCGAAGCCGGGCGCGGGGCGCACCGTGTTCATGGACGAGATGTTGACGATCCGTCCGCCGTCGCTCATGTGCCGGGCGGCGTACCGCATCGTCAGGAACGCCGCCTTGGCGTTGCCCCCCAGTACCCGCTCGAATTCCTCCTCGGTCGTCTCGGCGAGCGGCGTGGGCCCGGACACCAGGGCCACGTTGTTCACCAGCACGTCCAGCCCGCCCAGCAGCTTCTCCGCCTCGGCCATCAGCCGCTCCGCGGCGGCCGGATCGGTGAAGTCCGCGCGAACCCCGCGCGCGCCCCCCGGCGCCGCCCCCGGCCCCGCGGCCGAGGCGTGGCTGAAGACAACCCGCGCCCCGTCCCGCACCAGCCGCTCGACGATCGCCCTCCCAATGCCCCGCGACCCCCCGGTCACGACGGCCGCCTTGCCCTCAAGCGCACCTGTCATGCCCCCGACCCTACGACGCCCCGCCCGGGTACGGACCAGAGCGCGTCGGGGAAAAGACGCGGGGTTGGGAGAGCCGCAGACACGGAAAGGCCGCCCGGCGGGAGCGCCGGCCCCCACCGGCGATCCCGGCCGGGCGGCCGGGCCGCAGACCTGGCCCGGCCCGGGCGGCGCCCCCTCCGCGCCGCCCGGGATCCGGACGTCTGCTCCGGGGTCTGCCCAGCGGCTCCCCCGTAGCCGCCGAACAGACCCGCGTAGACCAGCCACGCACCCCTGTGCGGCTGGTGACTACGAGCATGGCAGTCAGGCATAAACAAGCGATAAACGCTGGTCGCAGGCGTGATCCGGGCCTCGGGGCCGCCCTCGGTGCCCTCCGGAGAACGACAGCGGGCCGGCCCCGTGGTGACAACGGGAGCCGGCCCGCCTCCTGACCGCAGGGCCCGGACGTGCGCCGCGTGCCTAGGACACGTGCGTGTCCAGCGGCCGGATCGCGCCCGGCCCCTCCTCGGCCTGGCCCCCCGAGACGTGCGTATCGGTGGGCGAGACCGTCCTGCTCATGTGGTGGTCCGCCTGCGCGGCACCGGCCGCGCCGACGACTATGCCTACGGCCAGCCCGGCCACTGCGGCCATTCTCTTCCAGCGCGTCATGCTCAGCTCCTCAAGATCGTGTCGTCCTGGTGGCTTCACCGGGGGCGGGCCGTCCCCCCACGATGAGCCGCGCCCGGCGCGGGCCGGGCGCGGCCGAAAGCGCGTGCCAGATGTACCTGCCCCATCCTCCGGCCTACTAGGGCGGAAGCGGAGATTCCGGGTGCGGATATGCGCCGGAGACGGGCGAGATGTGACGCGTCGATGGCCGAAAAGTGTGCACGCGGGCACGGGGCAGGGCCGGTTCCCCGAAGCCGTGGGAACCGGCCCTGCCGACTGCGTGCTGTCTCCCCCCGGCCGTTCGCCGGCCCGGCGACGGCCCTCCGAAGCGCCCTCAGGAAGGGCGCGAGTCCGCCGGGGCCGGGCGGCGGGGCGGGACGGCGTCCCCCGCCGGCTCGCTGGAGGCGTGGTGGTCCGAGGGGGTCACCGGCCGCGGCGGCCGGGTGAGCCGGGGGTCGTCCTTCTTGCCGTCGGCCGGGGCGGGCTTCCTTCCCCCCGCCTGGGCGGGCTTGCGCTGCCCCGGGACGGTCACGGCGGCGCTGTCCCCGGCCTCGTCCGCGGCCGTCTCCTCCGCGTCCCCGTCCCGGCCCGCGTCGACGGGCTCGTCCGAGACCTGCTGGTCCTGGGGCCTCGGCCGCGGCGGACCGGCCACCGCCGGCTCGCTGGAGGCGTGGTGGTCCTTCGGCGCCACCGGCCGCGGCGGCTTGGCCGACCCGCTGCCGGGCTCGGTGGTGGTCTCACTCTGCACAGTTATGTCGGTCATGTCTGCTCCTGCACCTGTCGTCGTGGTAGGCACGAGATGCGGTGAGGCCGGCCATTGATTTCCCCATGTCCATGGCCTTTGGGTCCCAGCCGCCGCCAGCCCCCCCGCTTGCGGCGGCGCTGGATGCGCAGCAGCGTGGCACGGGCCCCATAAACGATGGTTGAACGCCCCCCCTTGGGCGCGCGGGCTGTTGCGGTCTCAGACGCCGACAGCGCTCAGGAGGTTCCGGGCTTCTGGCGCCTCCGGGCTGTCCAGCTTCTCGAAGATCGTCAGGGCGTCCTTCCAGCAGGCGCGGGCGCGGTCGGTCTGGCCGAGGTCGCGCAGGGCGCGGCCGAGGATCAGCAGGACGGTGCCGCGGCGCCATTCGCCGCCGATGCCCTTGAGGGCCAGGGCCTGTTCGGCGTGGGCGGCGGCCTCGGCGGGGCGTCCGTCGGCGTGGTGAACCTCGGCGATCCTGAAGTGGGTGACGCCCTCCCAGAGCCGCTGCCGGTTGCTGCGGAAGTCGGCCATGGCCTGGTTGAGTTCGCCCAGCGCCTCGGCCGTGCGCCCGGCCTGGTTGAGCACCACGCCCAGGGTGTAACGCCCGTTGGCCCGCCGCATGGCCAGGCCCGCCGCGTCGTAGATGGCGATGCCCTCCCGGGCCAGGTTGACGCCGCTGTCCAGGCGGCCGAGCGCCACGTGCACCCGGGCGAGGTTGCACAGGGCGCTGGCCTCGCCCGGCCGGTTGCCGTCCTCGCGGTAGGCGTCGACGGCGTGGTTGAGATACGCCTCCGCGTCCCGGAAGCGCGACTGGTAAATGGCGACGATGCCCCGTCCGTTGAGCGCCTCGCCGGTGGCCAGGGGGTCCTCCGCCGCCGTGGCCAGCAGGAGGGACCGCTGCGCCTCGACATCGGCCTGGTCGAAGCGGCCGGCCACGACGTGGTGCCTGCTCATCAGTCCGTGCAGCCGTCCCTGCGCCCGCTCGTCCTCGGCCTGCTGCGCGGCGTCCAGCAGGATGTTGACCACCTGTTCGTGCTGGATGGAGTACGCGCCGGACTCGGCCAGGTCCTCCGTCGCGTAGAGGGTGTCCACGGCACGGCGCAGGAAGTGCTGCCCGCTCACACGGGAGGCCCGGACGCAGGCCAGCAGACAGGCCGCCTCGGCGAAGAGCCATTCGAGTGCTGCCGCGCTGTCGGCGAACTCCAGCCCCGGGTACGCCGCCCGCTCCAGGTGGTCCGCCACCCTGTCCCCCGGCCGCTGCATGCGGTAGACCGCCGTGGCCGTGGCGAGGTAGTGGTCGAGGAGCCGGGAGCGGGCCGACTCGCGTTCGCTGGGGGGCTGTTCGTCGCGTTCGGCGCAGGCGCGGGCGAAGAGGCGGACGAGGTCGTGGAGGCGGTAGCGGCCGGGGGCGGCGGATTCCAGCAGGGAGGTGTCGACGAGGGATTCGAGGAGGTCTTCGGTGTCCTCGGGGTCGCGGTCCAGGAGGGCCGCGGCGGCGGCGACGGAGATGTCGGGGCCCTCGGTGAGGCCCAGCAGGCGGAAGGTGCGGGCCTGTTCGGGTTCGAGCTGGCCGTAGCCGAGTTCGAAGGTGGCCTTGACGGCCTGGTCGCCGGCCTGGAGTTCGTCCAGGCGGCGGCGTTCGTCGGAGAGCTTGCGGGCCAGGGCGGCCACGGTCCAGGTGCGGCGGGCGGCCAGGCGGGAGGCGGCGATGCGGATGGCCAGGGGCAGGAATCCGCAGGCGGCGACCACGTCCATGGCGGCCTGGCGCTCGGCGCCGACCCGGTCGGCGCCCACGATGCGGGTGAAGAGGGTCAGTGCCTCTTCCGGGCTCATCACGTCCAGGTCCACCAGGTGCGCCCCGGCCAGGTCCACCATCCGCACCCGGCTGGTGATCAGCGTGGCGCAGCCGGGCGTCCCGGGCAGCAGGTGGCGGACCTGGGCGGCGTCCCGGGCGTTGTCCAGCAACGCCAGCACCCGCCGCCCGTCCAGCAACGACCGGTACAGCGCGGCGCGTTCGGCCAGGCCGTCGGGGATGGAGTCGTCGGGCGTGCCCAGGGCGCGCAGGAACGCCCCGAGCACCGCGCCGGGGTCGGCGGGGGCGGGGCCGGCGCCCTGGAGGTCGACGTAGAGCTGGCCGTCGGGAAAGTGCTCGCGCGCGGCGTGCGCCACCTGCACGGCGAGGGTGGTCTTGCCCACCCCGCCGATCCCGGCCACCGCCGAGACCGCCATCACCCGCCCGCCCGCGGTGGCCAGTTGCGCGCCCAGCTCCGCGACGAACGACGCCCGGCCGGTGAAGTCGGGGACGGCGGCGGGGAGCTGGGCGGGCCGCACGGCCGGAGCGGCCTGCCCGGCGGCCGGGCCGGCGAGGTTGAGGGAGGCGTCGGCGGTGAGGATGCGCTGGTGCAGCTCCGACAGCTCCGCGCGCGGCTCCACGCCCAGCTCCTCGATCAGCAGCCGCCGGGCATCCGCGTACACCGCCAGCGCCTCGGCCTGCCGCCCGCTGCGGTACAGCGCCAGCATCAGCAGCTCCCGCAGCCGCTCCTGGAGCGGGTAGTGCGTGGTCAGCGCGGTGAGTTCGGAGACGGACTCGGCGTGCAGGCCCGCCTCCAGCCCGGCCTCCAGCCGCTGCTCCCGCAACGCCAGGCGCTGCTCGGCCAGCCGGTCGCGCTGGGAGTCCGCCTCCGGACCCGGCACCCCGCCCAGCGCCTCGCCCTCCCACAGCTCCAGCGCCTCGCCGTAGAGCACGTGCGCCGCCGCCGGGCGCCCTGCC
The DNA here is from genome assembly GCF_031845405.1 of Streptomyces boetiae. Taxonomy (NCBI): domain Bacteria; kingdom Bacillati; phylum Actinomycetota; class Actinomycetes; order Kitasatosporales; family Streptomycetaceae; genus Streptomyces; species Streptomyces boetiae. The sequence goes on along the minus strand of NZ_JAVREN010000001.1, from coordinate 3,610 downwards.
GCCGCGGCCCGCTCCGCCCGGGCGGCCAGCTCGGTCACCGTGTCCAGGTCCAGCTCGTCGGGCGGCCCAAGCCGCAGCGCGTAGCCGCCCGGCTCGGTGACCAGCACGTCGTTGCGCGGGGCCAGCGCGCGGCGCATGCGGGAGGCGTAGGTGCGCAGCACGGGAAGCGCCTGCGGCGGCGGGTCCTCGCCCCACAGCGCGGAGATCAGCTCATCGACGGTCGCCGTCCGGCCGCGCCGCAGCAGCACCGCCGCCAGCAGCGCGCGCTGCTGAGGGGAACCCGACGGGAGCGGCCGGTCTCCCTGCCAGGCGTGGACCGGTCCCAGGACGGCGAAACGCAGAACAGTGTGGCCCCCCGTGGTCCCCTCACCAACGGTCATGGTGTCCTCTGCTTCTGACCTACTGAACCTATGGAGCAGAACGTTGGAGTCTATAGGCCACCGACGCGGTCGAGAAAGACCGGATTGGTCATGGCCGCCATGGCTCCAGGGAGGCCCGGCACCCCGCCGCCGACGGGAGCGTGGCGGACCTCCGCCCGCACGAAACCGACGTTCGAGACGGTGGTCTGCCAGGTTACGGTTCCGGAGCCGTCCGGCGCGAGTGCGTAACTGCGCATCAGCCCTTGGTCGGTGAGCAGCCGTGCGCTTCCGCCGGCCGGTCCGCCCCGGACGGCGAGGCGGACGGTGACGGGCGTTCCGCCGGGGGCCGCGAGGCGTCCGCCGATGCCGGCGTGCCGGCCGCGCGCGTCGCTGACTCCGAACTCCAGTTCAACGGAGGAGGATTCGGCGAGGTAGCTGCGCCCGGCGGAGAGCCCGGCGAGGATGTCGCGGCGGGTGAGGCCGTCCGCGAGGACGACGGTCTGCGGCAGTCCCACGACCTGCGGCTCCCGGTGCGCGTCGCTGTTGCCCATCGCGGGCAGCCAGTCGCCGCCCGCGCGCAGCAGGGTCTCCCAACTGGCCAGCGACAGCTCGTCGTCGGCCGTCCAGGGACCGTTCCACAGCTCGACGGCGTCGGCCTCGCGGAAGCCGAACTTCCAGGAGCAGCCGATGCACGTGGCGTGCGCGTGCGCCGGGACGACGAGCCCGTTCGCCTGGTGGACGCGGCGCGCGAAGCGCCCGTACGCGTCGTCCCGCGCGCGGTAGCGCCAGTCCACGAACGTCCCCGGGTCGATGCCGAGCGCCAGGTAGTGGCCGTTGCGGGTGGTCACCTCCTCGCCGCACAGCACCAGCAGGTCGTCCCCCCACAGGCCCTGCCAGGCGCCGTGCCCGGAGGTGGTGTTGTGCTCGGTGGTGACGATGAAGTCGAGCCCGGCGGCACGGGCGGCGGCGGCCACCTCGGCGGGCGTGCGCTGCCCGTCGGAGTGCACGGTGTGCAGGTGGCAGTCCCCGCGGTACCAGGCGCGCCCGCGCCCGGTCGCGCGCTCCGGCGGGTAGACGGGGCGGGGCGTGCTCCCGGCCGTTCCGCGCTCCAGGGTGACGGTCACCTCGTAGTCCAGGCCCTGGGGCGCGACGGTGTAGGGGCCGAGGATGACGTGCCAGGTGCCGGGGTTGACGGGCCCGGCGAGGTAGCCGGGGGTGGCCTCCTCGGCGCTGATGGCGAACTCGGTGCGGAAGCCGCCGGACCAGCCGCGGAAGCCGGCGCCCGGCAGGTCGGTGCCGCGCTCGTCGAAGATGCCGATGTCCAGGGCGTTGCCGGGCGTTCCGGCCGGGACCTGCGGCCGGTCGTAGCGGTAGGAGACGGCGATCCGGCGCACGCCGCGCGGGACGAGGACGGGCAGGTGGACGAAGTCCGGGGCGCCGGTGTCGAGATGGCCGCGCACGGTGCGCGTCGTGGTGGCGCCGTCCCCGCTCTCCTCGCCGGGGGCGGCCCGGGCGAAGTCCAGCGGGGCGAGGGTCACCGCGGCGGTCGCGCCCGTGGTGGCGCCGATTCTGAGCATGTCACGTCGGTTCATGGAAATGTCTCCGATCGTTCATGTCCGGGAGGGAACGGTCCGTCGCGGCACACGGGCGCGGCGCGGGCGGGACGGACGCGCGCGGGACGGGGGAGTGGACACGCTGACACGCCCGGATGGCGCCCAGGGGAAGCGCGGGGGAGGAGGCGGCGCACAGCGGGCGACGCCGTACCCGCGCGGGGGGTCCGTCTCTATGCTCGGGGCATGACGCGGAGAACGACTGCCGGGCCGCAGGAACCGACGGCGCCGGCGCCGACCCCGAACGCCATGCGGCGCGCCCTGCGCCGCGCCCGCGACGGCGTGACCCTGGACGCCGCCGAGGCCGCCGTGCTGCTTCAGGCCCGCGGCGAGGACCTCGAACGGCTGGCCGAGGCCGCCGGCCGGGTGCGGGACGCGGGCCTCGAAGCCGCCGGACGGCCGGGCGTGATCACCTACTCCAAGAAGGTGTTCATCCCGCTGACCAGGCTCTGCCGGGACCGCTGTCATTACTGCACGTTCGTGACCGTCCCGGGCAAGCTCCGGGCCGAGGGACATGGCCTCTTTCTCTCCCCGGACGAGGTGCTGGACATCGCCCGCCGGGGCGCGGCCCTGGGCTGCAAGGAGGCCCTGTTCACCCTCGGGGACCGGCCCGAGGACCGCTGGCCCGAGGCCCGCGAGTGGCTGGCCGCCGCCGGGTACGAGGACACCCTCTCCTACGTCCGGGCGATGGCCATCCGGGTGCTGGAGGAGACCGGCCTGCTGCCGCACCTCAACCCCGGCGTCCTGTCCTGGACCGACTTCCAGCGGCTCAAGCCCGTGGCCCCCTCGATGGGCATGATGCTGGAGACCACCGCCACCCGCCTGTGGTCCGAGCCCGGCGGCCCCCACCACGGCTCCCCGGACAAGGAGCCCGCCGTCCGCCTGCGGGTCCTGCACGACGCGGGCCGCTCCAGCGTTCCCTTCACCACCGGCATCCTCATCGGCATCGGCGAGACCTACCAGGAGCGCGCCGAGTCCATCCTGGCGATGCGGCAGGTGGCCCGCGCCTACCGCGGCATCCAGGAGGTCATCGTCCAGAACTTCCGCGCCAAGCCGGACACGGCGATGCGCGCGGCGCCCGACGCCGGGCCGGCCGACCTGGCCGCGGCCGTGGCCGTCACCCGCCTGCTCCTCGGGCCCGCCGCCCGCGTGCAGGCCCCGCCCAACCTGGTGGACGAGGAATACGCCCCGCTGATCCGCGCGGGCATCGACGACTGGGGCGGCGTCTCCCCGCTCACCCCCGACCACGTCAACCCCGAACGCCCCTGGCCGCACATCGAGGAACTGGCCGCCCGCACCGCCGCCTCCGGCTTCACGCTGCGCGAACGCCTCACCATCCACCCGGAGTTCGTCCTGCGCGGCGAGCCCTGGCTCGACCCCAGGCTGCTGCCGCACGTCACCGCCCTGGCCGACCCGGACACCGGCCTGGCCCGGGAGAACGCCCTGCCGCGCGGCCTGCCCTGGCAGGAGCCCGACCGGCCCCTGACCGCCGCGGGCCGCACCGACCTGCACCGCACCATCGACACGCAGGGCCGCACCGGCGACCGCCGCGCGGACTTCGAGGAGGTCTACGGCGACTGGGCCGAACTGCGCACCCTCGCAGAAGCCACCGCCTCGCCCACGGACGCGCCGGGTGAACGC